>NZ_JAYSDQ010000024.1:0-110287 GCF_041914305.1 Ideonella sp. | reverse complement strand
AGGTCGGCGTGCTCGATCGTCGACATGCGGTGGGCGATGATCAGCGTGGTGCGGCCGGCCATCAGCCCGGGCAAGGCCTGCTGCACCTGGCGTTCGCTTTCGTTGTCCAGCGCCGAGGTCGCTTCGTCGAGAATCAGCACCGGCGCGTTCTTCAAGAACGCGCGGGCGATCGCGATGCGCTGGCGCTGGCCGCCCGAGAGGTTCAGCCCGTTCTCGCCGCAGGGCGTGTCCAGCCCTTGCGGCGCCTTCTCGATGAACTCCCACGCGTGGGCTGCGCGCGCGGCGCGCTCGATTGCCTCGCGCGGCACGTCGGGCCGGCCGTAGGCGATGTTGGCGGCCAGCGTGTCGTCGAACAACACCACCTGCTGGCCCACCAGCGCCAGCTGCGAGCGCCAGGCCGACAGTGGCAGCGCCTCGATCGGCGTGTCGCCGTAGAGGATCTGCCCGGCCTCGGGCAGGTAGAAGCGCGCCAGCAGGTTGGTGACAGTGGATTTGCCGCTGCCCGAGGCGCCGACCAGCGCCACCGTCTGACCCGGCGTCAGCACCAGGTTGAAATCGGCCAGCGCCGGCTTGGCCTGGCCTGGGTAGGTGAAGCCGACGTGGCGGAACACCAGCGGCCGGGCCTGCCCATCGACACCCACCGGTGCGGCCTGGCCGTCTCGCTCGGGCTCGACCGGTGTGTCCAGCAGCGCGAAGATGCCTTGTGCGGCGGCCAGGCCGTTCTGGATCGTCGAGTTGACGTTGGACAGCCGGCGGATCGGCTCGAACAGCATCGCCATCGCCGCGACGAAGGCGCCGAAGTCGCCCGGTGTCAGCGGGTTGGTCGAGGTCACGGTGGTGGCCATGAAGATCACGCCCGACACCGCGGCCGCGGCCAGCACCTGCACCAGCGGCACGTTGGCGGCCTGCACGCGGATGGTCTTCATCGTCGCCTTGCGCAGGCGCTCTGACAGCGCGTTGAAGCGGCCCGCCTCGTAGTCGCGCGCGCCGAAGATCTTGATCTCCTTGACGCCGTTCAGCGCCGACTCGACCAGCCCGGCCACCTGGCCGACCAGCTGCTGCACCTGCAGGTTCGAGCCGCGCAGCTTGCGGCTGGCGGTGCGGATGATCACCGCCACCAGCGGCGCGACGACGACGATCAGCAGCGTCAGCTGCCACGCGGTGTAGAGCAGGAACGCGGTCAGGCCGACGATGATCATCGAGTCGCGCACGACGATGATCCAGGCGTTCGACAGCGCCTGGCCGACCTGCGGGATGTCGTACAGCACGCGCGACAGCATGCGGCCGTGGGTCTGCGCCTGGTGCGCGGCCAACGGCAGCCCGGTCTGGTGGTGGAAGACCCGTTGCCGCAGGTCGGTGATCGCGCGCTGCGCGACCCATTGGCTGGCCAGGTTGGCGCAGTACTCGGCCACGCCCTTGGCCATGAAGGCGCCCATCAGCATCGCCGGCAACTGCCACGCCGGCCCGCCGCCCTGGCCCGAGAAGCCGTGGTTGATCAGCGGCTTCAGCAGCGCCGGCAGCACCGGCTCGAGCAGCGCCGCGACCATCATCGCCAGCAGCGAGATCGCCACCACGTGGCGGTAGGGCTTGATGTAGCCCAGCAGCCGGCGGTACAGCATCAGGCTGTCATTCACGGCGCAGCACCTTGTCGAAGATCCAGTCGCCGATGCCGTTTTCCTTGCGCAGTTGATGGAAATCCCGGTGCAGCGTCTTCTTGACGTAGCGGTGGCGCGCCCAGTCCATGAAGTCGATCGGCTCTTTCGCGTTGTCGGCCAGGTAACGCTCGAAGAAGTAGTCGAGGATCGCCGTCTTGCCGATGCGGAAATGGCCGAAGCGCCAGCTCAGCTCGTGCCTGGCCTGGGCGATCGGCACCCCCAGGCGGAAATGCTTGTACAGCACGCTGCCCAGGCCGGCGCGGTCGGCGCCCGATTTGCAGTGGATCAGCGCCGGGTACTCGATCGTGTCGAACAAGGCCTTCGTGGCCTCGAGCGACTCCAGGTTGGGCGCCTGGCGCGAGTACAGCTTGTGGTCGACCAGCGTGATGCCGAGCTCGCGGCAGGCCTCGGCCTCCATCGCATACGAGCCGTAGCCATGGTTGCCGCGCAGGTTGACGATGGTCTTGATGCCGAAGCGCTCTTTATACGTGCGGATCTGCGCCGGGCTCGGCTGCGACAGGCGGTACATGCCGCCGCCCAGGTCGTGGAAGTTGTTGTAGACCGCGCGGATGAAGCCATGGTCCACCAAATGCATGCTGAGCCAGGCCCGGAGCCGGCCGAGGCGGGTGGAGAGGTCTTGGGGCACGTCGTGAAAGGGGGCGCCACGCGGGCCGTGGCAAGGGCCTGGATTCTAGGGCCGGCCCCCGTGCGCGCCCCGGGGCGGTCAGTGCAGCTTCAGCCGGCCCGAGACCCGCCGCTGCAGCAGCCGCGCCAGCGCCAGCACGAAGGTGCCGCTGGTGCCGAGGATCGCGCGGTGGTGCATCAGGTGCAGCGACATGTACATCCACTTCGCCAGCAGCCCTTCGACGAAGAAGTTGCGCCCGCCCAGGCCGCCCATCAGGTTGCCGACGCCCTTGTTCTCGCCCAGCGAGACCAGCGAGCCGAAGTCCTTGTAGCGGAACTGGCCGCCGGGCTCGCGCTCGTGCAACAGGCTTTTCAGGGTTGCGAACAGAAAGCTCGCCTGCTGGTGCGCTGCCTGCGCCCGCGACGGCACCCACTTGCCCTCGTTGCCGTGGCCGCCCCACGGGCAGGCGGCGCAGTCGCCCAGCGCATAGACGCCGTAGACCGAGGTCTCGAGCTTCTCGTTGACGATGAACTGGTTGGCCTTGTTGGTCGCCAGCCCAAAGCCGGCGTTGGCCTCGGCCGCCTTGATGCCCGCCGCCCAGACGATCAGGTCGCCCGGGATCTCGCCCTGGCTGGTGACCAGCCGGTCCGGCTGCAGGGCCTGCACCTTGGTGTCGACCAGCACCCGCACCTGCTTGCGTTCGAGCGCGGTCTTGGCCTGGGCCGAGATGCGCTCGGGCAGGCCGGCCAGGATGCGCGGCGCCGCCTCGACGATGGTCAGGTCGAGCCGGAAGGCGTTTTCGGCGTCCAGGCTGGCCAGGGTTTCCTGGTGCGCCTCGATCAGCTCGGCCGACAGCTCGACGCCGGTGGCGCCGCCGCCGACGATGACGATGCCCAGCCGCTTGTCGGCGGCAAACGCGCTGCGCGTGAACGCGGCCTGCAGGTGGCGGCGAAAGCGCTCGGCGTCGGCCGCCTGCTCCAGCACGTAGGCGTGCTCGGCGCCGGGCGTGCCGAAGAAGTTCGAGCCGCTGCCGATCGCCAGCACCAGCCAGCGGTAGCTCAGGGAGCGCTCGGGCACCAGCTGCTTGCCGTGCTCGTCGTGGATCGCGCCGAGCTTCAGCGTGCGGTTGGCGGTGTCCAGCCCACGCAGTTCACCGAGCGTGAAGCCGAAGTGGTTGCGCCGGGCCAGGATCGTGTAGCTCAGGCCCTCTTGGTGCGAATCGAGCGTGCCGGCGGCCACCTCGTGCAGCGTCGGCTTCCAGATGTGGAACACCGACCGGTCGACCAGCAGCACCCGGCGCGGCCCCTGGCGAGCCCCCAGGCTGCGCCCCAACCGTGCGGCCAGTTCGAGCCCACCCGCGCCACCGCCGATCACCACCACGTCATGGTGCATGCACCCTCCGCCCCAAACCCGGTATCTAGATACTAACCCGCAGGTCTGTCAGTGCGCTGCCGATCGGCGGGCCGCTGGCGGAATGGGAAGATGCGTGCCGATGAGCCCCACCCTAACCACCCAGATGCAGGCGCCGGCGGCGATGCCGGCGCACCGCCAACCCGGCCTGGACACGCTGCGCGCCCTCGCGATCACGCTGGTCTTTCTGTACCACTACCAGGTCTTCGTCAGCCACGCGCCGACCTTCGGCTGGCTCGGCAACGTCGGCTGGACCGGGGTCGACCTGTTCTTCGTGCTCAGCGGCTACCTGATCGGGCACCAGGTCTTCGCCGGCCTGGCGCGGGGGCAGGTGCTGTCGCTGCCGGCGTTCTATGCGCGCCGGCTGCTGCGCACGCTGCCGGCGTTCTGGGTGGTGCTGGCTCTGTACTTCCTGTTCCCCACGGTGATGGGCGGCAAGACGCCGCCGCCGCTGTGGCGCTTTCTGAGCTTCACGCAGAACTGGAACCTGCAGCCCGGCACGGCGTTCTCGCACGCCTGGTCCTTGTGCATCGAAGAGCAGTTCTACCTGCTGCTGCCGCTGCTGGTCTGGGCGGCCGTGCGCGCGGCCACCGCCTGGGGCCTGGAGGTGCGCACGCTGTGGGGCCTGATGCTCGGGCTGACGCTGGCGGCGATGGCCTGGCGCGCATCCTTGTGGGAGCAGTTCGGCCGTGAGATCGAAGCCGGCGGCGTGGGCACCCAGGGCTACTACCCGGTCGTCTACTACGGCTCGCTGGCCCGCATCGACGAGTTCCTGCCCGGCCTGGCGGTGGCGCTGTGGCGCCATGCCCACCCCGCCAGCTGGGCGCGCTTCACCGCCCATGGCCGGGCCTGGTTCTTCGCCGCGCTGGGCGCGACGGCCCTGGCCTGGTACGGCGTGGCCCACCACTACTACATCGACGGCTACGGCTACGGCGCGTTCATGACGATCGCCGGCTACTCGCTCATCGCCTGGGCCTACGCGGCGCTGGTGGTGGCGGCGCTGTGCGACGGCTCACCACTGCGCCGCTGGCGCGTGCCAGGCGCTGCCGCGCTGGCCGCGTGGTCGTACTCGATCTACCTGACGCACAAGGCGCTGGCGGTGATCCTGGCCAAGGCGCTCGCCGCCTACGCCCTGCCGCAGCCGCCGCTGATCGCGCTCGTCACCGTGGCCTGCGTGTTCGCCGGCTGGGTGCTGTACCGCCTGGTCGAGAAGCCGGTGATGCGCTGGCGCGACCGCCAGGTGCCGACGCTGTTTCCTCAGGCCACCAATGCCTCGGCGGCCCGCGCGGCGAGTGCCTAGTCGCGCCAGGCCGGAAACGGCGGCTGGCGGTTGAAGAACGCGAAGTCGTGGTTGGGCCACAGCTCGGCGTTCTCGGCCCGCGCCAGCTTGTTCAGCTTGCGGATGCTGGCCAGCGCGAGCGCCTCGTTGTCTTGCCAGCAATAGCCCGGCGCCACTTCGTCCGACAGGTTCTCCTGCAGGTCGGCGGCGTCGCCGCACAGGATCACCGGCCGGCCGTGCGGCAGCTCGATCAGCATCGACATGTGGCCGGCGGTGTGGCCGGGCGTCGCGATCGCGTGCACGCCGGTTGCGACCTGGTATTCACCCTGCCGGACCTGCCAGCTGGCGGACAGGGCGATCTCGTCATCGAGCACACCGTCGTCCTCGCGCGATTGCGCCGCGGCGAGCTCGTCGCGCTGCACATGCACCTCGCAGCCCGGCAGGTCACACAGGCCGCCGGCATGGTCGAAATGCAAGTGGCCGAGAAAGACCAGGTCGATGTCGCGGTGCGTCAACCCCAGCCGGGCCAGGTAGCGCGGGATCCGTTGCTCGTCCGACATCTCGGGCGGGTCGAACAACGGCCGCATCGGGTCGAAGTACTTCGCGCGCAGTTCCGGCGTCGCGATCTTCGCGTAGTTGCAGCCGACGTCGTAGAGGATGCGGCCGTTCGGCGTCTCGATCAGGTAAGCGAGGATCGGCGCGCGGATGTAGAGGCCGTGGCCTCGGTTGCGGGTCGAGACCAGCTTTTCGTAGCGGTGGGTGCCGGTGAGCAGCGGCCACAGGCGCAGGGCGCGGGACATGCCTGACTCTCCAAAGAGGTCGGGGTCGTCCCCGGGTTGAAGGTAGGCGTCAGCAGGGTCGTCCCCGCGGCCGGGTGTCAGCGTAACCCAGCTCGCGAAGGCATGCAGTTCGTCGCCCTATGCCCAGGCCAGCGGGTCGACCGCGTAGTAGCGCGCCAGCTCGCCGTACAGCGCCGCGTGGCGCTCGGCCATCTCGCGCGGTTGTTCGAAGAAGACCTCGGACGCGACGGCGAAGAACTCGGCCGGCTCGGTCGCGGCGTAGGGTGACAACAGCGTTTCTTCGCCGCGCGCCAGTTGCTGGCGCAGGCGCTGGAACTCGCCATTCATCACCGCGGCCCAGCGCGCATAGCGGCTGCGGTGGCCCAGGAACGGCGCGCCGGTGGCCCGGCCGCGCTCCTGGTCCAGCTGGTGCGCGAATTCATGGATCACCAGGTTCTGGCCGTCGGTCGGGTCGGCCGCGCCGGCCAGCACGTCGGGCCAAGACAGGATCACCTGGCCCTGGACCCACGATTCGCCGCTGCGGGCCTCGCGCCGCTCGTGCTGCACGCCGCTGCCATCGGCCTCGCGCTTGTCGACCCAATAGGCCGACGGGTACAGCAGCACCTGGCTCAGGTTCGGGAAATACTCGCTCTGCCGGTTCAGGATCAGCAGGCAGGCCTGGGCCGCGACCAGCACCCGCATCTCTTCGGTCACCTCGAGCCCGTTGCAGCCGATGAACGGCTTTTCGGCCAGAAAGACCTGCATGTGGCGCTTCAGCTGCAGCTGCAGGTCGACCGGCAGCCGGCGCAGCATCGGCATGCGGCGGCGCAGGATGCTGCGCCAGGCGGCCGGAAACGGCTGTTGCCAGACGCGGCGGCGGCGCCAGGCCCGCCAGGCGCGCGGGCCCCACAGGCCGGCCAGCAGCAGCGCGGCAAACGCGAGGCCGCCCAGCAGCAGCGACAGGGCATCGAGCGAGAACGGCACGCCGGTCCTTTGGCAACGCCCTCCCGGGGCGGAACTCACCAACTGGGTGCGCTGCGCCGGCTTTCAATGGGGGCGTGCACCCACCCCCTCATTTGGCACGATCGTCGACGGGCCCACCGGCGCAGGGTTTTGGCGCGGCGGTCAGCGGGGCGCGTCGTTCGGCAGGTCGGCAGGGGGCGGCTGGCGCCTAGGCGGGATGCGGGCCTTCTTGTCGCGCTGCTTGCGCTCGCGCTTCTTGTGTTCGGGCGCGTCGCAGCACTCCAAGAAGTCGGCGAAGTCACAGCAGTCCACGCTTTTGAGGCTGGGCCTACCACAGTTGGGCAGGTCGCAGCCGGGCAGGTCGCAGCCGTCACCGTCGCAGCCCGGGTCGCAGTCGCCACGCTGCGCGGCCAGTGGGCGGTGGACCGGCGCATAGCGCCGCTGCGCGACCCCGCAAAGCCGGCAGCGCCGCTTCAACAGCCCCAGGCCTGCCCAGGCACCGTGGCGGCGGACGGCGCGGTAACCGAGCGTCGAGCAGCTGGCGTGGCCGGTGTAGACCCGGTAGGCGCAGCCGTAGCCCTTGTGCGGGGAAATGAACCGTTTGTAGAAGCGAATCAGTGCGAGCAGCAGAGCTTGCATTCAGGACTTCACTAACCCTCGACCTGCGCAGTATGGCGCAGGCCGATCCGACCAGCGGCGCCGGCGCGTTTCAGTCAGGCTTGGCCTGGTTCAGGTCGATCGCGCGCGGCGCCTGCCTGGCCTTCGCGCGTGTCGCGGCGCGTTCGGCGAACACCGCCTGCCGGTCCGTGAAGCTGATGGACAGGCCCGCGCAGCGTGCATTCAAGGCCTTGGCGCGGGCGTTGTGATCGGCCTGCTCGCGGTCGTAGTCGTCGCCGCGCCGGTTGATGGCCTCGGCGCGGGCATTGAGCGTCGCGAGCTTGGTGTTGAACGCCTGGATGGCCTCGCCGCCCTCGGCCAGCACCTGGTCCTGCGTCGCCACCAGCGCATCGATCTCGCCTTGCAGCCGCTTCAGCTCGGCGTTGTGCGTGGTGGTGGCCTTCAGCAGGGCGGCGCGCTGCGCCCGCAGCGCCTCCTCGTCGTCGAGGCAGGCTCGGTACGCTTCCCTCGTGCTCACCGTGGGGCCGGGGCTGACCTGCTGGGCCGCAGCGGCCAGGTGGAGCACGGCGAGGAAGGCGGCGGCAAGGGTCGGCAAATGCATGGCAGGCGGTAGCGCGGTGGCAACGGGTTGTACCGGATCGTAAGCGCTCGCCGGGGCGCCGGCGCCAAGCCTAGGGACAGCCCCGGGGTGGCTGGCCGGCGGGCGGAGTAGTGTTCTGGCTCGGTCCGGCGCAGGGGCGCAGGGGCCGCAACAAACCAATGGAGGTCGGACATGGCATCGGTCAATCAGGGGTGGTGGGCGGCTTGGCAGTCGCGGTGGTTGTCGAACGGCGATGCCGCCCGGCTCTTTGGCTGGGTCTGGTCGAACGACAGCGACATCGCCGCTGACAAGTCCCTTGCCGCCGGTGTCCTGGCCCAGCCGGCCGACGTGATCAACGGCACCCCGAACGACGACAGCCTGGTGGGCACCTCGGGCGACGACACCCTCAATGGCCGCCAGGGCGCCGACACGATGACGGGGGCCGGTGGCAACGACCTGTACCTGGTCGACAACCTGGGGGACCAGGTGATCGAGCTGGCCGGCGAGGGCACGGACACCGTGAAATCGCGGGTCGACCACACCCTGGCCGCCAACGTCGAGAACTTGGTCATGGTGGGTGGCCTGTCCTTGCACGGAACCGGCAACGAGCAGGCCAACCGCATCGACGGCAACCAGGGCGACGACACCCTCGACGGCGCCGACGGCGACGACACCCTGCTGGGCCACCGCGGCAACGACGAGCTGCTCGGCGGTGCCGGCAACGACCTGCTGCAGGGCGGTGTCGGCGACGACCTGCTCGACGGCGGCTCCGGCGCCGACACCCTGCGGGGCGGGGCGGGCAACGACAGCTACGTGGTCGACGACCTGGCGGACGTGACCTTCGAGCGTGCCGATGCCGGCGTCGACACGGTCTACACCAGCGTCGACTGGACGCTGGCCGCCAACGTCGAGAACCTGGTGATGACCGGGTGGCCGCCCGCGCCGGGCCTGACCGGCATCGGCAACGCGCTCGACAACGCCATGAGCGGCGGCCTGGGCGACGATTTCATCGACGGGGGTGACGGCGACGACACGATCGAAGGTGGCTACAGCCTCTCGCCGTCGAGCGCCGACACGCTGATGGGCGGTGACGGCAACGACTCGATCCACACCGGCGGCGGCTACCACGAAGACCAGATGTACGGCGGCGCCGGCAACGACACCCTCAGCGGCGCCGGCGGCAGCCTGCACGGCGACGACGGTGACGACCTGCTGATCGGCGGGACCGGCTACGGCCACCATGCCGTGAGCAACTCGCTCTCGGGCGGCGCCGGGCAAGACACGCTGCAAGGCGGCGGCTTCATGGACGGCGGCGACGGCGACGACCTGATCGACTCCGCCTACGCCTACGGGGCCTACGGCGGCGCGGGCAACGACACCATCACCGGCTCGGGTGGTGGCGGCTACACCGACTACGACCTCGATGCTGGCGACGGCGACGACCAGGTGAGCGTCTGGTCGGTCAACCACCTGACCATCGCTGGCGGCACCGGCAATGACAGCATCGTCGGCGATTCGGTGACCCGGGTGGACATCGACGCCGGTACCGGCAACGACACGGTCAGTGCGAGCTCGGGGTCAGGCCAGCGGTTCACCGTCTCCGGCGGGGGCGGCAGCGATGTCGTCACGGCCTCGGGTTATGGCGGCGAGGTCTACGGCGACGGCGGCAACGACCGGCTCACCGTCGTCGGCCGCAGTGCGACCGACGTGCACGCCGACGGCGGTGCGGGCAACGACACCCTGACGGCAGGCGGCGGCGTCGCCACCTTGACCGGCGGCGATGGCGACGACACCTTCGTGCTGCAGGGGCGTGAGAGCGAATGGCAGAACATGGTCTTCGTCGCCGACTTCCTGGGCGGCGACGACACCCTCGCCGTGAGCCAGTCGCACCTGGCGGTCGGCAACGGCGACCAGCAGGTCGACGGCGCGGTCACGGTGACCGGCCCGGGCGGTTTCGACGCCGGTGCCGAGCTGGTCATCGTGGCGGCCGACATCTTCGGCGACCTGTCGCTCGACAAGGCAGCCGCCGCCATCGGCAGCGCCAACCAGTCTTACGAGGCCGGGCAGACCGTGCTGTTCATGGTCGACAACGGCACCGACTCATGGGCGCTGTACTTCACCTCCTCGGGCGCGGACGCATCGGTCAGCGCCGCCGAGTTGAGCGTGGTGGGCCGCCTGAGCGGCGCGGCGACCACCAGCGCCGAAGACATCGTCTGGTCGGTGTGACGGGGCGGCGGCCTGCGCCGCGGCGTCAGTCGAGGAAGGTCCAGGTATCGGCGCCGTCGAAGTGCCGCACCTGGACCGAGGCCACCAGGGCCGGCTCGAAATTGCTCAGGTTCACGCCGTGCCGGGCGCCTTCTTTCAGGTCCAGCGGCTCCCAATGCGTGGCGCAGCCGCAGGTCCGGCAGCGCACGGTGCGCAGCGTCCGGTCGCCCCAGACGTACCCGTCGGTGTGCTCCGGGTGGCCTTCGATCCGGACCGTGCCGAACTCGTAGTAGACCCACAGCCCGCCGAGGCGGCGGCAGAGCGAGCAGTTGCAGGCGGTGGCCTTCTCCGGCGCCGACGGCAAGGTGAGGCGAACGGCACCGCAGTGGCAGGAACCTTCGAGCGACAAGGGCGCGGGCGAGGCAGTGGTCATGGCGGGTCGGCTGATCTCGTGGATGGCGCGATGTGGGGGCGGTGCGGCGGCTACTTGCGCCCCTTGGCCTGGCGGTCGAACTTGCGCCAGTACTGGAATTCGTCCTGGTGGACCTCGATGTCCAGCTCGCTGACTCGCATCTGCAGGCGCTCTTGCGCGTCGGCCACGGCCTGGTTGTAGATGCTCGGGCCGATCTCTTCGAGAAAGAAGCCCAGCAGGCCGCTGGCCGCGATGTTGCCGATCTTCTCGTCCATGTTCTCTCGGAAGTAGCGCTCGATCGAGGCCACCGCTTCTTGGCGGGCCTCTTTGCTCAGTTCGATGGGCATGGGCGTTTGGGTGTGCAAGGGTGAGTCGGGGCCGGCGCTACGCCACCGCGCGTGGCGCGCGGGCGGCGGCGAGCCAGCCCAGGCCGGCGGTCGTCGCGCCGGGGGTGTTGCCGCGCCGGGGGTGGTATTCGGCGCCGATCCAGCAGGGGCCGTGGCCGGCGTCGCGCGTCAGCTGGTCGATCAGCGCGAACAGGTACGGCGCGTTCAATTCACCGTCGTCGGGCTCGTGGCGGCCCGGCACGCCCGCGATCTGCAGATGGCCGACACGGCCGGTGGGCAGGTGCAGGCGCAGCTTGGTCGCCAGGTCGCCCTCGCTGACCTGGCAGTGGTACAGGTCCATCTGCACCTTCAGGTTCGGTGCGCCGATCACCTGCACCCAGCGGTGCGCGGCGGCCTGGCTGCCGAGCAGGTAGCCGGGCACGTCACGCGGGTTCAGCGGCTCGATCAGGATTTCGCAACCGGCATCGGCCGCCTGCCGCGCGGCCCAGGCCAGGTTCTCGGCGTAGGTGGCGTGGCAGCGCTCACGCTCCACACCGTTGGGCGCAACGCCGGCCAGCGTGTGCAAGCGGCGGCAGCCCAGGGCATCGGCGTAGGCCAGCGCCGTGTCGACACCGCGGCGAAATTCGGCCTCGCGGCCGGGCAGGGCGGCCAGGCCCCGTTCGCCGCGGGCCCAGTCGCCAGCCGGGGTGTTGATCAGCACCCAGGGCAGGCCGGCCTCGGTGGCGCGGGCTGCCAGCTCGGCCGCGGGCCAGTCGTAAGGGAATTGGCATTCCAGGCCGTCGAACCCATCGCGCGCGGCCGCGCCGATGCGCTCGGCAAAGCCGAGGTCCGGGTACAGCAGCGTCAGGTTGGCGGCGAAGCGCAGCATCGGTGGCCTGACTTTACGCCGGGCCCCGCGCGCACCGCGTCGGCGCGTGCGCGCCGGTGGGGGAAAAGCCCCCCGGCGCACTCCAGCACAGGCACGGCGGGCCTGGCTGGGATAAGCTCTTGCGGCGCTCGTCCAGAGGGGGAAGCATGCGCGCCGCCATGTCGTTGGTCATCGCTTTGGGCTTGCTGGGCCCTGCCGCTGCGCGGGCGGCCGACCGGCCCGACTGCGACCGGCCCTTCAGCCTGGCGCTGCACGAGCATGGCCTGCTCTATTCGGCCCAGACGGGCGAAGGCATCGACAAGGACGTTGCCGACGAGCTGATCCGCCGCAGCGGCTGCAAGGTGGCCGTCACGGTGATGCCGCGGGCCCGCATCTGGCAGCTGATCGAGTCGGGTGCGCTCGATTTCAGCCTGTCCGGCATCACCAACGAGGCGCGTGAGCGTTTCGCGGCGTTCGGCTGGTATGTGTCGAACAAGTACTACCTGCTGGTGCGCAAGGACGCTGGCGTGCAGCGCCTGGCCGACTTCGAGCGCAACCCCGCGCTGAAGCTGGGCGTGATCCGCAGTTTTCGCTACAGCGCCAATGCCAACAAGCTGGTCGACACCCTCGAAGCCGAGCACCGCGTCAGCTACTCGACGGGGCTCGACCCGCTGTACCAGATCCTGCTCGGCAACCAGGTCCAGGCGATGATCATCGAGCCCTTCGACTACCCGGCAATCGAGAGCGGCAAGGTGCGCGAGCAGACGACGATCCTGGAGTTCGACGACCCCGCGGTGCCGCATGGGCTGATCATGTCGAAGAAGGCGCTGAGCGCGTCGCAGCAGCAGGCCTGGCGCGCGCTGATCGACGCGATGCGCGCCGACGGCACGCTGCAGCGCATCTTCGAAAAATACTTCAACCGCGAACTGGCCCGGGCCATGACGCAGTTCTGAGCATCGCATGGGGTTTCGACGCACCTTGCCGATCCTGCTGCCGTTGGCCGTTGGCGCGGTGTCGCTGGCCATCACGGCGGGCCTGTGGCGGCATGAGCAGCGCAATGCGCAGCAGGCGTTGCGGGCTGATTTCGACGCCGGCGTGCGGCAGACCGCCAGCCGTGTCGGGCAGCGCATGGCCAGCTACGAGCAGATGCTGCGCGGCGTGCAGGGCCTGTACCAGGCGGTCGAGCCGGGCGGCCGGCACGATTTCGCGGCCTATGTCGACACGCTGCTGGCCGGCGCCGACTACTCCGGCGTGCAGTGGTTTGCCTATGCACCCTGGCGGCCCGAGGCCGGGCGCGACGGTGTGGCGCGCATCGCCGAGGTGGCGCCGGCCGCCGGGCTGAACCTGCGCACGCTCGGCGAAGACCCGTTCGCCGACGACACGCGGCGCGTGGCGCTGCAGATGGCGCGCGATTCCAGCGGCCTGGCGATCACGCCGCGCCTGCTGCTGCCGGCCGATGCCGGCGGTGCCCGCGAGCCGGGGTTCGTGATGGCGCTGCCCGTCTATGCCCGCGGGCGGCCGGTGGACACGGTGGCGGCGCGGCGAGACGCGATCACCGGCTGGGTGCTGGCGGCCGTGCGAATGGACGACCTGATGTCCAGCCTGTACGGCGAGGCGCCGCGCGGCGTGCTGACCCGCATCCACGACGGCGTCGAGGTGGCCGAGGGCACGCTGATGTATGCCTCGGGCCCGGCGCTGGCGGACGCGCCGCCGCTGTTCGAGGCGCGCGAGTACATCGCCTTCGCCGGCCATTCGTGGACGATCGACGTGCAGGCGCTGCCCGATTTCGCGCGCCGCCAGGCGGGCACGGCGGCCACGCTGATGGCCTGGTCGGGCATCGGCCTGAGCCTGGTGCTGGCGCTGCTGACGCGCCAGCTCGCCACCGGCCGCCAGCGCGCCCACGAGGCGGCCTTGCGCATGACGGTGGCGCTGCGGGCCAGCGAAGAGCGCTACCGCCGCATCGTCGAGACCGCCGACGAGGGCATCTGGGTCACCGACGCCGATGGCCGCACGACCTTTGCGAACCCGAAGATGGCCCAGATGCTGGGCGTGGATGGCCAGGCGCTGCTCGGCCGCCCGATGGCCGAGTTCATCGAACCCGACAACATGGCCGGCGCGGTGGTCGCCAAGGCGATGGGCCTGGTCAACGGCCAGACGGTGGGCGCCTCGCCACCTGCCGACAGCGACGGTGTGCGCGAGCGGCGCCTGCGCCGGGCCGACGGCAGCCGGCTGTGGGCGCTGATCGCCACCACCCCGATCGTCGACGCCGCCGGCCGCTTCGATGGCTCGCTCGCGATGGTGACCGACATCACGCCGCAAAAGCAAGCCGAGATCGCCCGCGCCGAGCTCGAGGCGCAGCTGCGCGCGTCGCAGAAGATGGAGGCCATCGGCACGCTGGCCGGTGGCATCGCGCACGATTTCAACAACATCCTCGCGGCGATCCTGGGCAATGTCGCGCTCGCCCAGCAGCACCCGGGCGAGGCGCACGAGCGCCTGGCGCAGGTCACCCAGTCGGCTGAGCGGGCGCGCAGCCTGGTGCAGCAGATTCTCGCGTTCAGTCGGCGCCAGCCGCACAGCCTGAAGCGCCAGCCGCTGGCCCCGGTGATCGAAGAGTCGGTGCGCCTGCTGCGCCCGCTGCTGCCGGCCATCGTCGAGCTCGATCTGGCGCTGCCCGACGCACCGATGACCGTGCAGGCCGACGCGACGCAGCTGCACCAGGTGTTGATGAACCTGTGCACCAACGCTTGGCATGCGATGCACGGCAGCGCCGGGCGGATCGAGATCCGGCTCGAACGCCAGTTGCTGGACGACGATGGCGCGCTGCGCCTGGGCCTGTCGCCCGGGCCGCACGCCCACCTGGCGGTCAGCGACACCGGCTGTGGCATGGACGGCGCCACCCGCCAGCGCCTGTTCGAGCCCTTCTTCACCACCAAGCCGCTGGGCCAGGGCACCGGGCTGGGCCTGGCGGTGGTGCATGGCATCGTCTCGGCGCACCAGGGCGCGATCGGCGTCACCAGCGCGCCGGGCCGCGGCAGCTGCTTCGACCTGTACTTCCCGCTGCAGCCCGACCTGCCCGAGCCGCCGCCGGCCGCCGCCGCCAGCACGCCGCCGGCGCCCGCGGCGCATCGCCACGTGATGTACCTCGACGACGACCCGGTGATGGTGGTGATGGTCGAAGGGCTGCTGCGCCACGCCGGCTACCGCGTCACCACCTTCGAAGACCCGCGCGAGGCGATGGCCCGGCTGCGCGCGCGGCCGGCCGAGGTCGACCTGGTGGTGACCGACTTCAACATGCCCGGCCTGTCGGGGCTCGAGGTGGCCGGCGAGCTGGCCTCGCTGCGGCCCGGCCTGCCGGTGGTCATCAGCTCGGGCTATGTGACCGAAGCGCTGCTGGACGCCGCCGCGCGGGTGGGCGTGCGAAGCGTGATGCAAAAGGAATTCACGCTGGAGCAACTGCCCGCGCTGCTGCGCCGCCTGCTGGCCGAGCCGTCGACCACTGTTTGATCGGCTGAACACTGTGTTTTGGCCCGAGCCGGCCGATGCCCGCGTGGCGCGAGCGGCTTCGGCGAAGATCGCACATTCGCCACTGCCGTCCTTCGTTTCATGAGTGCTGAGCTGCCCGTCGACATCGCCCACCTGCTGCAGCACGCCGGCGTGCGCCAGGTCGAATGCCTGTTCCCCGACGTGACGGGTTACCCACGCGGCAAGCTGATGCCCGCGGCTGCCTTCCTGGCCGGGCAAGAGCTGCGCATCGCGCAGGCCATCCCGATGCAGGCGGTGACCGGCGAGTATTCGTACGACCCGATCTTCCCCGACGACGACCCCGATGTGCGCCTGGTGCCCGACCTGGCCACCGTGCGCCTGGCGCCCTGGGCGCCGGCAGACCAGCCGCGGGCGATGGCGATCCACGACTGCATCGAGCTGGACGGCCGGCCCTGCGCCTTCGCACCGCGCTCGTTGCTGAAGTCGGTGCTCGCGCGTTACGCCGAGCGCGGCTGGGCGCCGGTGGTGGCCCCCGAGATCGAGTTCTACCTCAGCGCGCCCTGCGTCGACCCGAACGAGGCGCTGCGCCCGCCGCCCGGGCGGCTCGGCCGCGCCGAGGTCGGCCAGTCGGCCTTCAGCCTGAACATGCTCAACGAGCTGGCGCCGTTCTGGGGCGCGTTCCAGCAGGCGATCGAGACACTGGGCATCCGCGCCGACACCTGGATCCACGAGGTCGGCTGCTCGCAGTACGAGATCAACCTGTGGCATGGCGACGCGGTGGAGGTGGCCGACCAGGCGTTCCTGTTCAAGCACGCGGCGCGCGAGGTCGCGATCCAGCATGGCCTCAATGCGGTGTTCCTGGCCAAGCCCCTGCCCGACGAGGCCGGCAGCTCGATGCACCTGCACGTCAGCGTCGTCGACCGCGCGGGCCGCAACGTCTTCAGCGCCGCCAATGGCGACGAGCAGCCGCTGTTCCGCCAGTTCATCGCCGGGCTGCAGACCTACCTGCCCGATCTGATGCTGCTGCTGGCGCCGCACGTCAACTCGTACCGCCGCTTCGTCAAGGGCAGCCAGGCGCCGATCCACCTGCAGTGGGGTTACGACAACCGCACCGCCGGCCTGCGCGTGCCGCAAAGCAGCCCGGCCGCGCGGCGCGTCGAGCAGCGCGTGGCGGGCGCCGATGCCAACCCCTACCTGGCAATCGCGGCCACGCTGGCCGCGGGCCTGGCCGGCATCGAAGAAGGCCTGGCGGCGACCGAGCCGATCAGCGGTGACGGCTACGCGCACGGCCACGCGCTGCCGCGCAGCCCACGCGAAGCCTGGCAACGCCTGGCCGACAGCGCGCATGCGCGCCGCCTGCTGGGCGACGACTTCGTCACCGGGCTGCTGGCGGTCAAGGAGGTCGAGTTCGACCACTACGACCGCGAGGTCAGCGCCTGGGAACGGCGCTTTCTGTTGCCGCAGGTCTGAGACGGTGTGAAGGGGGCGGCAACGCCGCTCATCCCGCCCAAACCGCCCCACTCGTCGTTGCAAATGCTCGCCGTTTGGCCGGCCTGCTCGGCCACGCCGGGCTCCTTCGCACCTTCTAAGCGAAAAAACGCCCCGCGTTCGCTTTCGCGAACCGGGGCGTGATGCACGGGCCCGCCGGCCCGGTGCGTCAAAGGGGGCGGTCACACCCCCGGAGAACTCAGGGCAGGCTGTCGAGCGCGGCGCGGGTCGGCTTCGAGAAGTTGTAGCCGTCGTGCTTGTCCCAGTTGATCGACCAGGTCATCGCGCCGCGGTAGGTCGGGTAGGCCACCTTGGGCTTGATCGTGCCGCAGTTGGTCAGCTTGGTCAGGCAGTTCAGCGCGGCCGACACCGTGGCGGCACTGACGAAGCCGGTGTTGGCCGAGCTGGGGCCCGACGGCACGCCGAAGGCCACCTGGTCGGGCCGGATGCCGTTGAACTTCCAGCCGGTGTTGTAGTCGGTCGTGAAGCCTTCGATCAGCATCAGGCTGCCACCGACCAGCGCGTCCACCGTGCCCTCTTGCACGACGGTGTACTTCGGCGGGTCGTTGTAGGTGAAGCTGTTGTTGTTGTAGTACTGGACGTGGATGACGCTCAGCTCTTCGCGCAGCCCGTCGATGATCGGCAGGTAGGCGCCCCAGATGCTGCC
This sequence comes from Ideonella sp., assembly GCF_041914305.1. Lineage (NCBI taxonomy): Bacteria > Pseudomonadati > Pseudomonadota > Betaproteobacteria > Burkholderiales > Sphaerotilaceae > Ideonella > Ideonella sp. The sequence goes on along the minus strand of NZ_JAYSDQ010000024.1, from coordinate 92,929 downwards.
CAGCGTGATCAGGCCGCCCTGCACATACGGGTGCTCGGGTGCCATCGACAGGTAGAAGCCCGGGCCGTACTTGGCCTTGATCTGCTTGACCGCCTTGACCAGGTTGGCCTGGATCGGGGCGCCCTGTGACACGCCGGTCTCGATGTCGAGGTCGATACCGTCGAAGCCGTACTTCACCAGCAGCGCGTAGGTGCTGTTGACGAAGTTGGCGACCTCGGTGTCGTTGTTCAGCGAGACCGAGCCGTTCTGGCCACCGAACGACAGCACCACCTTCTTGCCCGCGGCGCGCTTGGCCTTGATGTCGGCGATGAACTGCGCCTCGCTGCCCGCGCTCGGGTCGACCGTGAAGCTGACGTTGCCGTTGCCGGCGTTGTCGGCGAAGGCCACGACGATCACGTCCCAGTCGTTGCTGACCTGGGCGATCGGGAAGGTGTTGCCCGACGGGTTGGTGAAGTTGTGCCAGTAACCGATCAGGTGGTGGCCACCGGGTGGCGGCGGCGGGGGCGGAGGCGGCGGTGGGGTGTCGCAAGCGGTGGTCTTGCGCCACGGCTCGCCGCTGCCCTTGGGGCCGTTGTTGGTGGCCGGCTCCTGGTTGGTGCTCTTCAGCACCGCCTTGTAGCCGACCTTGTTCTCGGTCACCAGCGCGCCCTTCAGGTAGCGCACGCTGGGCTTCCACGCCTCGCAGTCACCCGGCGGGGGCGGCGGCGGGGGGGGAGGAGGTGGCGGTGGTGGGGGCGGGGGGGGAGGGGGCGGTGGCGGGGGAGGCGGCGGTGTGCCGCAGCTGCTCACCTGCGTCCACGGTTGGCCGCTGCCGCTGCCGCCGTTGTGGGTGGCCGGGTCTTCACCCTGTGTCCACCAGTTGGCGCGGTAGGTCAGGCTGTTGCGGGTGACGGTGTCGCCCTGCGAGTAGGCGATCTCGGCGGCCCACGGCTGGCAGGCGGGTGCAGCGGCCTGCACGGTGGCCGCTTCGGCAGCCACCGGGGCGGTGCCCGCGGCGACCGCGACCGCGGCCGACAAGGCCATCAGCCAGTCGAGCCGCGCGCGCCGCGACGGAATCTGGTCGGACATGGTTCCAACTCCTTGGGTTTGATCTCTTGAACGGACCCAGGGCACGCGCTGCGTGCCCCTCGGCCGTGATGATCCGGCCGAGGGCCGGACCCGTCACGAGAGAAAACCACTATAGGACCAGTAAGACCAGTCGATGAATCGCGGGGTGGTTGCGATGCGCAGTTACGAGGAAATCAATCGGTTGCAATTGGCGCGGCCGGCCGCGAACTGGTATGGGCGCTGAGCGCGGCATCGTGGCGGGTCGGGCGAGGGCCTGGTCACCGGCCGAAGCGCCTCGCCCGCCCGATGCCCCGAGGCTCAGTGCGGCGTCAGTTTGAAGGTGGTGGTCACGAACTGCCCGTTCTGGTAGGCGCGGCTCATCGCGGCGATGGTGCCGCTGTTGTTGATGGCATAGGCGCGCGTGAGCTGGTGCGAACGGCCCGCGGCGTCGATGCAGCCGCCGTCGACGAGGTCGTCCAACAGGGCCGGTTCCGCATCGAGGCCGAACCAGACGACCGCATGCGGGGCGATACCAGTCATTGCGCTGTCGCCCACCACCACGTCGTGGTCGTTCACGCCCCAGGCCTCGCCATTCAGGTGGCCGGGTGGTAGGCCGAGTGCCCGGATGCCGCTGGCGGGCCAGGCGACCGGCAGGCGCGAGACGAATGCCGTCTCGCTGTAACCCACCGCGGTGCCGGACAAGTTGACCGCCTGCGCACTGGAGGTGCCGTCGCCGGGCAGCGTGCCGAGGTCGACGATGCGTTTCGGCGTGTCCCAGCGCACCGCGTGCACGCCGTCGACACCGGGCAGCTCGCTTTCGCCGACGATGACGCCGGCCTCGTTGATGTCGGTGGCGCGGCTGGCGCGCTGCAATTGGCCCGCCCGGCTGCCGAGCGTGCCCAGGTCGACCGCCAGCCCGTCGCGCCAGAGCGTGGCGTGGTCGATCTCTGTGGCCTCGGCCGCGTCGCTGAAGCCGACGATGTCGCCGGCGTTGTTGATCGCCGTGGCCGCGCCGCGCAAGGCGCCGCCGTTCAGTGGCGGCAGGATCCGAGCGGGTTCGTCCTTCTTCCAGCCGATGGCGCGGATGTTCCCCGCCTTGCCGTCGCCGTGGCCGACGGCCTGGCCTTTGTCGTTCACGTCGGAGGCGACGGTCAGCCCACTGTCGGCGACCAGCCCCGGCAACGCGTGCTGGTGGCCGTTGGGCTTCCAGATCACGGCCTGGAACCCCCACGGGGTTGTGATGCCGGCAAAGCCCACCACCTCACCGCGCTGGTTGATCGACAGCGGTACCGCGCCGTCCGCGCCGCTGCGGTCGACGAGGTAGCGGCACTCATAGCGGGCCGGTTCAGCCTGAGCGGCCACGCCGAGGGTGCCGAGGCAGGCGGCCAGAAGCATCTGCCGGCCAGAGTTGCGGTGTCTCATCGTCGCTCCCACAAATGTAGAGCGACGCAATCTAGGGGGCGGTGGGTGGCCCGGCTACCCCTAACTTCAAAATGTGGCGGCACTAGCTCAGGCGACGAGCAGGCGCAGCCTGTTCACGCCGGGCTGCCACCACGGCGCCATATCTGCCCAGTCGACGCGCGCGCCGCCTTCACGGTAGGCGTTCGGTTCGAGTGTGAGGGGCAACACCGTGCCGTTCAACTCGGCCGTCAGCACGCCGTACCCACGGGCACCAACCTGGCAATCGATCGTGACCCGGTGACCCGCCAGCGTGGTCTCGGCCTGCAGCGTGCCGAGCGACGGTGCGATCACCGGGTCGATCACGCAGGCGTCGGCGCGGGGGCGCAGGCCGAGCAGGCAGCGCTGCACCAGGCCGAGCGCGATGCCGGCGCCGCTGGAGTAGACGCGCCAGCCGCCTTCGAGCGGCACCTCGCCACGCAGCGCGCGTTCGTACCCGGCGCTGGCCTGGTGGCGGTCGGCGAAGGCCGCGTCGGAGCTGGAGAAGTAGCAGTTGGCCTGGCGCGGTGCGGCGCTGGGCACACGCTGGCGCAGGTCGACCGCGTGGGTCAGGTTCAACGCCTGCCAGAACGCCTCGGCCCGGCCCAGGTGGGCCAGCGCCTCGGCATAACGCAGATGGGCGTGGGTGTACATCAGCCCGATCTCGCGGCCGAAGTAGCTGCTGCTTTCGGCCCGCTGGAACAACTGCTGCGGCCCGCCGCGGTAGGCGAACGGCGCGTCGAACAGGCGCGCACCGTCCGGGCCCAGCAGGTGCTGCTCGATCAGTGCGAAGTGTTCGTCGGCCTCGTCGGGGCTCAGCAGGTCGGCCAGCACCGCATGGACCATCGGCAGCAGGCTGTGGCGCACGCCGGTGCGCGTGTCGCTCGGGTGCAGCAGCGGCTGCGGCGGCTGGCCGGGTGGGTCGAACAGTGCGTAGCCGGTCAGTACCGCTGGCGCGTTGGGCGCCGGCGAGGCGGGGGGCATCAGCCAGCGCCGCAGGTCCGCCTGCACACGCTGGCGCTCGGCGTGCATCGCCTCGGCGCGCAGCGTCTGGCCCAGCATCTCGAAGGCCTGGGCCAGGGTGCCCAGCATCTGCGCGTGCAGCGTCACGGTCCAGCTGCTGCACAGGTGTTCGCGCAGGCGCGGGTCGGCCGGTTGCAGCGAGTCGTTCCAGTCGCCATGGCCGTAGGCGGCCAAGGCCGTGCCGGCGATGCGGCGCCGGGCGATCAGCGCCAGCGCGCGCTCGGCGTGTTGCCACAGCGGCGCGTGGTCGGCGTTGTCGGCGGGCTCGGTGTAGAAGGGCAGCTGCGCGTCGAGCAGGCCCGCGTCGCCGCTGGCGAGCAGGTACTGGCCCAGCGCCAGCAGCGGCCAGAAGACGATGTCGCCGTGCGAATCGCCGGCGCGGATGGTGCGTTCGCGCTCGAAGAACATGAACCACTGCGGCCAGTCGCCGTCGGGGTTCTGCGCGCTGAAGACGCGGGTCAGCAGGTCGCGCACCGGCGCGTGGGCCCCCTGCGCCAGCAGCAGCTCGACAGGGCCCTGGCAGACATCGCGCGTGCCCCAGCCGCCGCCCGAGTACTGCTCGAGCCCCCGCGGGGCCAGGTAGTGCACCAGTGCGTTGTGCTGGAACCAGGGCAGGCTGCTCGACAGCGCGTCGGCCTGGCCCTGGGCCGCGCGCAAACGGGGCGCCTGCAAGGTGGGCAGCTTGGGCTCGGCCGGGGGCGTCGCCTCGACCAGCTCGCCGCGGATGCGCAGGCCGATCTCGGGCGCCGGCGCGAAGTGCAGGCACAGCATCGGCACGTCGTGGTCTTCGCCGTCGTGAAACAGCGCCTCGGCACCGGCCACTTCGAGCAAGCGGCTGTCGGCCCCGTCGGGCGCGATAACGAAACCGCCTGACGGGAATCGTGTGTGCAGTGCGCTGCCGGCCGGCGGCGCGAGCCACAGGCCGCCGTCGGCGCGGTGGTGCACGGCCACGCGGCCCGGCACCTCGCCGTCGTCGCCGTTCAGCGCCAGGTGGTGGGTCACCAGGCCATCGGTGGGCGGCCCGTCGAGAAAGCGCCAATGCAGCGTGAGTTCAGGCGACTCGGCGGCCGCGGCGGCCACGACCTCGATCAGCCCCTGGTCGTCGCGGTACCACCAGCGTGCACGGCGCTCGCCCATTGCAAACGCCGACGGCTGGTCGAGCAGCCGCCACTCGCCGGCGCGGCGCACGAACACACGCAGCCCCTGCGAGCGGCTCTGGCCCAGCGAGCCATGCACCGTCGACAGCAGGCGGTTGATGCTGACGTGGCCCTGCGTGACCATTGAGTGGAAGGTGCCGCCCATCCAGCAGGTCGAGGTCATCGCGGCTTCGTCGGGCACCAGGTGCGCGCCGCTGCGCAGCAGGTGGCCATGTGGGCGCAGCACCGCGCGCTCTTTGGCCGGCAGCACGACGTGTTCGCCGTCGGCGGTGAAGAAGGACCACAGCGCGCCATCGGGGCCGTGTTCGTCATGCGCGCGGGTCGGGCCGAAGAGGGCGTGGCAGTCGGCGTCGGTGAGCGGCTGGGCCTGCAGCCTCGGTGCGTGGCTGAACAGGCTGGGCCGCGGCGGCTGCCAGGTCGCCTGCAGTGCGGCGGGCGGCAGCGCGGCCGGCGGCGTGGCCTCGGGCAGGGCGAGCAGCCGGTCGGCCCACGCCGCGTCGGCAGGGCCGCTGGCGGCCGGGTGGTCGGCCTGCAGGCCACCGAAGAAGCCGAGCACCGCGCGCTCGCCCGGGGCCAGGCTCAACGGTGCGTCCTGTAGCGCGGCCATCGCCTGCTCTTGCTGCAGCCGCGTGTCGGGCAGGCCGGCCTGCCAACCCGGCGGTGTCTCTCCAAAGCGGTGACCCAGGCCGAGCACCTGCAGCGCATCGGTCGCATGGGCCCGCGCGTGGCGCAGCGAGCCGATCAGCGCCCATGGGTGGCGCCCGCCCACCGGCTGGTTCTGCCGCACCGCCAGCAGGCGGCCCTGCCGCGCATGGTCGAGCGGCGTGAAGTCGAGGTAGTGGCTGACGTAGTACTCGTTCAGCCGCAGCGCGGCGTGCGGCGCGAGCGACACGTCCTGCTGGTAGATCAGGTCGACGCTGCAGGGCTGGTCGCCGCGCGCATGGTGCAAGGCCAGGTGCCAGAACCACGCGGGCTCGTTGTGGGCCAGCAGCAGCGTCAGCTCGAAGGCCAGGCCCAGCCACTCGCCGCGGGCGATGAAGCGGTCGCCCTCGGCATGCCAGCGCGCCGGGCTGTGCGGGCCCAGCAGCGGCAACAGTTGAATGCCCCCGGTGCCGGCCCAGCGGCGCAGCACCAGCTGGGTCTGCCCGGCTTCGAGTGCGTTGCCGGGAAACATGTGCACGCACAGCTCGTCGCCCCAGCGCAGCTCGCGCAGGCTGCCGTTGGCATTGAAGCTGGCCGCCAGGCCCGACGGGCTGGCGATGCGGTGCAGCGAGGGCGTGGCCATCGGCATCAGGCGCCGGCCTTCACCCGCGCCAGCAGCCAGGCCAGCAGCGCGGGGTCGGCATAGGCGGGGTTCCAGGCGTCGTGGCCGACGCCGGGGTAGATGGTCAGCTCGGCCTGGCCGCCCAGACCGCGCAGCTCGGTCACCAGCGTTTGCTGCGCGCTGAGCGGCACCACGCTGTCGTCGGCACCGTGGTAGGCCCGCACCGGCACGCCGCGCATGCGCGCGAGGCGCAGGTGGCTGCCGTAGCCGCAGACCGGGGCGATGCCGGCGAGGTCGTCGGGGTAGGCCATGGCCCAGTCCCAGCAGCCCCCGCCGCCCATGCTGAGGCCGGTGGCGCTGACGCGGCGCGGGTCGATGCGCCAGGTGCCGCGCAACGCCAGCAGCAGCGCATGCAGCAGGTGCGGGTCCCAGTCGAGGTCGTCGTCGCACTGCGGCGAGACGACGATGGCCGGGATCGCCTGGCCTGCCGCCAGCAGCTTGGGCAGGCCGTGGGCCTTGACGCGGTCGAGCTGCGCCCCACGCTCACCCGAGCCGTGCAGGAAGACGATCAACGGCCAGGCCTTGTCGGGCCGCTCGTGGTAGCCGGCCGGCAGGTACAGCCAGTGGCGCAGCGTGGCCTGCAGCGTCAGGCTGGCGGGCGTGGCCCATTCGGCCTGGTGGCCGTCGGCCGGGGCGGTGGCGGCGTGGCCGGCCGCAGCGGCCAAGGCCAGCGGCAGGCCCAGCAGAGAGCGGCGGTCGATGTCGGGCGGGTTCGTCATGGGGTTTCGCTAGGGGTGGAGGTGGTCGCGTCCGGCAGCACCAGCGATGCCGGCAGGTGGTCGATGCGCTGTTCGTGGCCGTGCCAGCGCACGCGCAGGCCGCCCGGCGGCGGGGTCAGGCCGGCGTCGATGTCGAACTGCAGGCCCTCGGCCACCCGCCGCGTGCGGTAGCTGAGCAGGCCGTGCGGGGTGGGCAGGCCGTGCACCGCGACGCCCTGGCCCAGCCAGTCCGCGGGCAGGCCGGCGGCCAGCACCAGGTGGTCGCCGTCGCCACCGTCGTTGTCATGCACGAACAGGTCGAGCAGCGAGCGGATCGCGTCGGACGCGACCCAGGCGTGTGGCATGTCGCCGAGAAAGTGCTTCTCGCGCGGGTCGCGCATCACGACCTCGGCCCACTGGGCCCAGCCGGCCGGGCGCTGGTCGGCGAAGAAGAAGTCGAGCATCGCCAGCGCCCGCTCGGGCTGCCGCAGGCGCACCAGCGCGCCGACGCTGCGCAGCTCGTAGGGCGTGTAGTCGACCCAGGCGCGTGTGCCGTCGCGGCGTTGTTGCGACTCGCGCCAATAGCGCTCGAAGGTGGCGTCCAGCAGGCCGGGCGGCAGCAGGTCTTGCGCCTGCGCCGGGTTCAGCGCCACGGTGGTCGAGGTGGGGTCGAAATCGCCCAGCTCGGCCGCGCCGGGCATGACGCCGAGGTGGTGCTGCGCCGTGGCAGCGCGCACCGAGGCCGCCAGGTCGCCGGCGAACTCGTCGCGCCAGCCGGTGAATTCGCGCGCCGCCGCCTCGTCGCCCATGGCCTGGGCCAGCAGCACCGCGTCCTTGTAGCCGCGCAAGGCCCAGAAGTCGTCCCAGTACGAGTGCATCGCCTTGTCGGAATAGCCCTCGTGGCTGATCGAGGCCGGCATCAGGCCGTAGAAGGCTTCACGGCCCGGCTGGCGGTTGGCCGGCGTGCGCTCGCTTTGCCGCAGCTGATCCATGTAGCGCACCGCGCGTTGCACCGCCGGCCAGTGGCGCTGCAGGCGTTCGCGGTCGTGCGTGAAGCGCCAGAGTTCGGCGACGGCGTAGACGAACTGGCCGTGGCTGTCGTTCTCGGGCACCGGGTCGGCGCCGCGCGCGTCGACACAGCAGGGCACCTTGCCGTTGGCGAACAGCTGCGTCGCATACCAGTCGACGAACTCGCGCGCCGCGTCGGTCTCGCCCAGCCGCAGCAGGCCGGCGACCATCATCGCGCCGTCGCGCACCCAGCTGCGCGCGTACGAGCGGGTGCCCGGCTGCAGCGCGGCACCGCGGCGTGACAGCAGGATCTGCGCGAGTGCGCTGCGCAGCGTGTCGTGCACGCGCTGGCCGGCCGCGGGCAGCTGCAGGCCGACGCGGTTCAGCCGCGTGCGCCAGGCGGCAGCGCTGGCGGCTAGGGCGGCGTTGACCTCGTCGATGCGGCGCGGCAGGGCCTGTACGCCGGTCATGCGCCAGCTCAGCGCGATCTGGGTTTCGCCGCCGGCCGGCACCTGCAGCGGGTAGGCCAGTGCCGATTCGGCGCGGCCCTCGGCGTCGCGCCACGGCGTGGCCTCTGTCAATGCCTGAACGGGTTCGTCGTTGGCCAAGGCCAAGGCGACCGGCCAGTCGGCCCCGCCGCCGGCCCAGGCGTGCGCTGGCGCTGGCGTGGGGCGCAACACCAGCGTGTCGTTCAGCCGCCAGAGGCCGTCTTGCCAGGCCACGCGCGACAAGGGGCTGGCACCACCCGGCCGGTTCAAGAACTGCTGCGGCGGGTTGACCTGCCACGGCCGCGCGACCAGCAGCAGCGTGGCCGCCAGCGGGCGCGCGCCAGTGGCGCGCAGCGTGTAGCGGGCATGGCCGGTCGGGCGCGTGCCATCGCCCGACGCGCCGGCGTCGATGTCCAGCGTGAACGCCGGGTGGGCCCAGTGCACGCGCGGCTGCGGCAGGTAGCCCTCGGGCAGCGTGTGGCTGATCTTCACGTCGGCCCAATTCACCAACGTCGGTGGGTTGCCGCGCTCGCCTTCGAGCAGCACGAACGGCTCGATGCTGGGGCTGCCGGGGCCGGGCTCGACCGCGCCGTCTTCCGACAACAGTGCCGAGTGAGCGCCACCGCCGTCGACGCCGAACAGCGTCCAGTAGTTCTGCTCGCCGAGGTAGGTGCGGGGGTACAGGCCCGGCGGCAGGCGCCTGGCGCGCGCGGCGGTGGCGTCGTCTGGCGAGCGCCACGCGCCGGGCTCGACCGGCTCGACGCGCAAGGCGGCCAGGCCGGGGCGCGTGCCTTCGCCGGGCGACGCGGTGATGCGCAGCCGGCGCGCTTCGCGCTCGGGCAGGAACAGCGCGTCGAGCGGGCCGGCGCCGCGGCGCACCTGGGCCAGCCGGTGCCAGCGGCCGGCTTCGTCTTGCGCATCGATCGTGTAGCCGTGGGGGCGTTGACCGGTCGGCGGCCAGTGCAGCTGCAGGCCGCTGAACTCACGCGTCAGGCCGAAATCGACCGCCGCCGACAGGCCACGCACCGACAGGCGTGGCGCGGGCCATGAAGCGGGTGCCGGCGTGCGTTCGACGAGCTCGAGCCGCTCGAAGCAGACCGAGCCGCGCCCACCGCCGCTGCCGGTGGCCACCACCAGCTCCAGCGCTTCGGGGCGGCGCAGCGTCTTGTCGGCCGCCGGGCCCCAGGCGAACTGGATCTGGCGCCGCTTGAAGCGCAGCGCTTGCGGCCGTGACTCGAAACGCATGTCGGGGTGGTTCACCCACCAGACGTTGTCGCCGCCGGCGTCGGTGAGCTTGAACTGGAAGTGGTTGGCCGGGCCCTGGCCACGCACGCGCAGCCGGTATTCATAGTCGGGCGGCAGATCGACCGGTGGCAGCGCGCGCCGCGCGACCGCATAGCCCGAGACACCGTGGAAGTCGTAGTCGAGGCAGCGGGCGTTGGCCTCGGCGCGCCAGCGGGCCTCGACCTGGTCCGATGCGCTGACCTGCCAGCCTTCGCCGCTGCGGAAGTTGTCGACCAGCGTGATGTCGCCCGGCGCGGCAACCGCCGACACCGCGCACAGCAGCAGGCCCCAGCCGACGTGGTGCTTCATTGCTTCACGCCCCCCATCGTCAGGCCCTGCAGGTAGTAGCGCTGCAGCACCAGGAACAGCGCCAGCACCGGCAGCACGGTGACCACCGCGCCGGCCATCATCAGCTCGCTGTCTTGCACATGCTCGCGGCTCAGGCTCGCCAGCGCGACCGGCAGCGTGTGCAGCTCGCCGTCGGTCAGCACGATCAGCGGCCACATGAAATCGTTCCAGCTGCCGAGGAAGGCGAACACCGCGAGCGTGGCCAGCACGGGGGTCAGCAGCGGCAGCACGACCGAGAAGAAGATCCTGAACTCGCCGGCACCGTCCATGCGCGCGGCTTCGATCAGTTCATCGGGGATGCCGCGCGCATATTGCCGCACCAGGAAGATGCCGAAGATGCCGGCCAGCGAGGGCACCAGCACGCCGGCGTAGCTGTTGACCAGGCCCATGCTCTTGAGCATCAGGAACAGCGGCAACATCGCCACCTGGCCCGGGATCACCAGTGCGCCGATCAGCAGGCTGAAGAGTTTGTCGCGGCCGCTGAAATGCAGCTTGGCAAACGCGTAGCCGGCCAGCGTGTTGAAGCTGGTCGACAGTAGCGTCGCCGCGATCGCCAGCCCGAGGCTGTTGGCGAACTGGCGCGCGATGCCGCCCTGGACGATCAGCGCGCGGTAGTGCTCCAGCGTCGGCTCGCTCGGCAGCAGCGGTGGTGGAAAGCTGCTCGCTTCGCCCGGGCGCATCAGCGAGGCGGCCACCATCCACAGCAGCGGCGCCACGGTCAGCAGCGCGGCGACCGCGAGCGTGCCGTTGACGGCGATCGCCCGCACGGTGCGGCCCTTCATGCGGCCCCCTTGCGCTGCGCGAACAGCATCAGGCCACGCGTGACGGCCACGATGATCGCGAACAGCACGAAGGCCACCGCCGACGCGGCGCCCAGGTTCCACCAGCGAAAGCCTTCTTCGTACATCAGGTACAGCACGCTGACCGTGCTTTGCAGCGGGCCGCCTTGCGTCATCACATACGGTTCGGCAAAGAGCTGGAAGTAGCCGGCGATGGTGAGGATGCTGACCATCAGCAGCGTGGGCCCGAGCATCGGCAAGGTCACATGCCAGAACTGGCGCCAGGCGTTGGCGCCGTCCAGCCGCGCGGCTTCGTACAGGTCTTCGGGCACGGCCTGCAGCGCGGCGATGAAGATGATCATGTTGCCGCCGAAGTTCTTCCACGCAGCGAAGACGATGATCGCCGGCATCGCCCACTGCGGGTCGCCCAGCCAGTCGATCGGCGCGATGCCGACGTGGCCGAGCATCTGGTTGATCCAGCCGTAGCGCACATGGAAGAGGTAGCGCCAGACGACGGCCACTGCGACCAGCGTGGTGACCACCGGCGCGAACAGCGCGGTTCGAAACAGCGGCTTGAAACGCGCGAGCTTCGACTGCAGCAGCACCGCACAGCCCAGCGACAGCCCGATCGACAAGGGCACGCCGAGCACGACGAAGTAGGCGGTGTTGCCCAGCGCCTGCCAGAACAAGGGGCGGGCCAGCACCTGGGCGTAGTTGTCCAGCCCGACGAAGCGCAGGTTGCCCAGCGAGGCCAGCGCGTAGAGATCGAAGTCGGTCAGGCTCAGGGCCAGGCCGGCCAGCACCGGCACGACGAAGAACAGGCCGATGACGGTGAGCGCGGGCAGCACGAAGGCCCAGGCGGCGGGGTTGCGCTTCATGGGCGGCTTCCTTCATGGGCGCGGTTGGCGTGGCGGCCGGGGCGCGTTGCGCGCCAGGGCTCATGCGTTCGCGCCCTCGGCTGCGCCGAGGGTCCCCTGCGATGCTCGGCATCGTGGCCGCTGTCGAACTCACTTCGCTCACTGCGTTCGCTGCGTTCAAACAGTCGCCAGCGAGTCAGTTCACGAAGCTCGCTGCGCTCGCCGCCACGACGCCTGCGCTTCTCGGCGCGCCCGAAATCGCCCTGCCGCGCACCGCCCCCCAGCCTGATGCGAGGTTGGTGCGTCGCCCAAACCCAGGTTTTGTGCGTCATCTCGTGAACACGCTGGTTGGACCGGGGGTTCGTGCCCGGCGAGGCGATGTGGCAGCGCCGAGAAGCGCAGAGCGTTCGGCCGCGCGCGTCAGCGCGCTTCGTGAACCGACTCGCGCAGCTGTCTGAGCGCAGTGAGCGAAGTGAACGAAGCGAGTTCTGCGCGGGGCCGAACGATTGAGCATCGCAGGGCACCCCGCCGCAGGCGGGGCGCGGACGAACTGAGCCTCGTCGGGGACGGAGCCCCGGTCGGGCACCAGACCTTGACCACGTGGCGTTCAACCCTTGCTCCCCGACGCCCGGTCCAGCATCCAGCGCCGCTTGGCCAAGAACTCGTCGACCCGCGTGTCGAGCGCGCGCGCGACCGATGCTGGGGTGGATTGGTCGTTCACCGCACGCGCCGCAAAGAGCTGCATCTCCTGCGCGATGCGCTCCCACTCCGGCACGGCCGGTGCGGGCCGCACGCGTTCGAGCTGCTGCGCGAAGGCCAAGGCTTGCGGGTCGCGGCCCAGGCCGTCGGCCGACCAGCTGGCGCGGCGCGGCGGCAGGTTGCCGGTCAGGCGGTAGAAGTGCTGTTGCACCTCGGGCCGCGACAGGTACTCGATCAGGGCCCAGGCCTCGCGCCGGGCACGTGAGCGGCGAAACATCACCAGGCTCGACCCGCCGGCGATCGACGCGCCGGGGCCGTGGGGGCCGGGCAGCGGTGCGGTGGTCCACAGGCCCTGCTGCCCGGGCCCGAGCCGGCGGCGAAATTCGCCCAGGTTCCAGGGCCCCGAGATGTAGAGCGCGAACTGGCCGCGGCCGAATTCCTGCCAGAGATTCGACACCTGGTTGTTGGTCAGGCTGGGGGCGAAGCCGCGTTCGAACATCTGCAGGTAGAAGCCGAGCGCGCGCTCGAAGCCGGGGCTCGAGAAGTTGCCGTGGCGGCCGCCGTCGCGCAGCAACTCGTCGTCTTGCTGCAGTGCCAGCGCCAGCAGCGGCTCGAACTCGTTCAGCGGCATCAGCTGCGGGTGGGCGATGCCCAGGCGCTGCAGGCCCAGCATCGCCTGCTGCCAGCCGGCCCAGGTGTCGGGCATGCGGTCGAAGCCGGCTTGCGCCAGCAGGTCGCTGCGCACATAGAGCAGCCGGGTGTCCACATACCAGGGCAGGCCTTGCAGCTGGCCGTCGACCAGGTTGGTGCGCCAGATGCCGGTGAAGTAGTCGTCCGGCGTGATCGCCGGGGTGCTGCGCAACCACGGGTCCAGCGGCTCGACGGCACCCAGCGCCACCATCTCGGGCAGCCAGGTGTTGCCGATCTGCGCCACGTCGGGCGTTGCGTCGCCGGCGAAGGCGGTCAGCAGTTTTTCGTGCGCGGCCGTCCACGGCAGTTGCTCGATGCGCAGGTCGACCTGCGGCTGCTCGGCGCGAAAGCCGGCCAGCAGCTCGTGCGCGACCTCGCCCTCGCGGCCCATGGCCCAGAAGCGCAGCGTCGTGCGGCCGCTGGCGTTGCGGCTGCAGCCGGCCAGTGGCAGCGCGGCGGCCGCGACGACCGCGCGTTGCAGCCAGCGGCGGCGCTCAGGCGGGCTGGGCGATCGGCCGGTCATGGGGCGAAACGGAGCGGGCCGAAGCGTTCAGCCAACCGCCACTGAAGCCAGCGCGTGCAAGACCACGCCGCAAATGCGCGTTGCCGCGCATCGTGCGCCAGATCAGGTCATGTCGGTGGTTGGCGATCATCGCGACGATGGGCCCCTGGTCGATGCCGAGGTAATCGGTGTCGACCCAGCCGAAGCCGGGCGCGACACGGCCATTGGACAACGTCGCCGAGGCGTCGACAAAGCTGGTGTTGAAGGCGTCGAGAAAGCCGTAGCGGCCATAGACGTGGGCGCCGAAGCGCTGGTGCATGGCCTGCAGCGCGGCGGTCACCTCGGCCGGCGCGAAAGGCAGCGACGCAGCGGCGGCGGTGGGGGCCAGCGTGCCGTCGTCCAGCAGGTCGACCATGCCGGCGCCCCGGGCGCGGTAGTCGTGGAATTCGCGCAGGCGGCCGGTGTGGTCGGCGGTGCGCACCGAGCCCGGGCCATCGCAGGCGGTCAGGCCCCAGACGTTTTCGCCGTAGTCCTTCCACCCGCCGGGGTTGCTGATCGCGTAGGCGCGCTGGGCCAGCGCCGCGCGGCGGCTGTTCTCGAAGTAGTCGAGCCCGCGCTCGCGCATGTAGGTGTCCTGGATGCCGCGAAAGTCGACCCAGACGTGCGAATACTGGTGCCAGAACAGCGGCGCGCCGCCCAGGTGCAACTGGCCCATGAAGCTGCCCCAGGTGCGGGGGTAGGTCGAGCAGAACGCGGCCCAGCTGTCGTCGCGCGCCGGGTGGGTGGGCGAGCCGAGCGCCAGCAGATACAGCAGCATCGCCTCGTCGTAGCCGTGGTAGTCGACGAACGGCGCGAAGCCGGCGCCGGGCACCCAGCCCATCACGAGGTGGCCGCCGCGCACCTGCGCCCAGCGCCACTCGACGCGGGTGTACAGGGCCTCGGCCAGGCTGCGGATGCGCGACTCGGTCGGGTCATTGCCGTTGAAGTACGACTGCGTGGCCAGCACGCCGGCCATCAGCAGCGCGGTGTCGATGGTCGACAGCTCGACATGCTCGTTGAAGCGTGCGCCGCTGGCCATGTCGAGAAAGTGATAGAAAAAGCCGCGATGGCCGCTCATGCCGCGCGGCGCTTCGCCCTGCGGCGCGTGGGCCAAGAAGGCGAGCGTGCGGTGCACCCGCTCGGCCGCTTCGGCGCGTGTCACCAGGCCGCGCTCGGCACCGACCAGGTAGGCCGTCAGGCCGAAGCCGACCGCTGCCACGCTGGCCATCGTCGGCGCGGCGGGCCAGCGGTCCGGCACCAGGCCGGTGACCGGGTGGGCGGTGTCCCAGAAGAAGCGGAAGGTGCGCGCCTCGATGTCGTCCAGCAGCGCGGCGTCGCCCAGGCGCGCGGGCGTGTGGCCTTCGCCAAAGGCCATCGGCCGTGGCGAAGGGGCGCTGCCGCAGCCGGGCAGGCCGTGGACCAGGGCGGCGGCGGCGCCTGCCAGCAGCAGGCGCCGCCGGTCAGGGCGGTGGGCGAAGACGGTCATCGGCGAACGATGGTGCGCTCAAGGCCGCAGCCTGCCACGGCCTGCGTGGCCGTGGCGGGGCGGGTCAACAAGCGGGAAAGACCTGAAGATCAGAACTTGTAGCCGAGCACCAGGCGGATCGTGCGCATCGGGCCGCGCATCGAGTTGGGCTTGCCGAGGTCCGGATTGAGAGGTTCGCCCTGGCCGCCGGCCCAGTCGTTGTAGCCGCCGTAGTTCTTGGTGTCGAACAGGTTCAGCACGTCGAGCCGGGTGTTGAGCTTGCCGAAGCCGGTGCTCCAGTCCTTGGCCAGCCCCAGGTCGACCTGGTTGAAGTCGCGGCTCTCGCCTTTCACGTAGACGCACTGGTCCCAGCCGGCACGGCAGTCGGTGATCTGGCGCGGCTTGCCGCTGGCCCAGACGGCCTTGGCCGACACCTGGATGCCCCAGGGCAGCAGGCCGTCGGTGACCAACGCGGCCACCACGCGGTGCTTGTCGACCAGGCGCGAGGTGTTGAAGCCGGCGGTGTCGCGGCCGTAGGTCCAATTGAAGATGTCGTCGTCCCAGTTGCGGGCATTGGTCTTGGCGTCGGTGTAGGTGTAGGCGACGGTCAGCCCCCAACCGGACTCGCTGGTGTAGGGCTTGTCGGCTTTGACGAAGACCGACGAGGTCTTGTTCTCGCCGACGAAGTCGCCGAGCACCAGCGTGCCGTAGCCATTGGGGCCGCCCCACAACGGGTCGATCGGGCTTTGCGCGCCGAAACCGCCCCGTGGATCGCGGTTGCCGCCGAACCAGACGAACTGGTTTTGCGCATGCACATGGCTGTACGCGATCTCGGCGTTCCAGGTGCCCAGGGCCTGCCGCAGCCCGATCGTGTACTGGTCGGCGTACGGCATCTTGAAGTCGTTGTTGATCAGCCAGATCTCGCCGCTGCCGGCCGTGGCGTTCTTCTGCTTCTCGTCCAGCGCGTGATTGGCCATCGTGCGGTCGTATGAACGACCCCAGCCACCGAAGACGATCGACGCCCGGTCGCCGAACAGGTCGTACGACGCACCGACCCGCGGGGCGAAGGCCTGCTTGTAGGCTTTGCGCGAGTGGCCGTCGGCGATGTAGTCGCCGATGTGGATGCCGCCCAGCGCCAGCGATTCGGCGTAGGTCTGGCCCGCCGGCGCGGTGATGCCGGCGATGGTGCGGCCGTCTTCCGCGTAGAGCGCGGTCACCCGATCCTCTGGCGTCACGTAGTCGTTGTCCAGCATGTTGGTCTCGTAGTCCCAACGCACGCCGAGGTTGAGTTCGAGTTGCTGGGTCACGCTCCAGTCGTCCTGCAGGTACAGGCCGTACTGCTGGTTGCCGTAGTGGACCGAGGCCGGCGCGAGCGCGCGGTCGATCTGGCATTGGTCAGAGCTGTCGCCGGCGGTGGAGATGTTGGTGCCGGTGCAGTTGCTGCCGTCGTAGTAGAGGAAGCCGGCGGTCGGGTCGATGAGCGCCTGCACGATGTCGACGCTGCGCGAGGTGCCCGAGAGGCGGTACTGGATGTCCTTGACCTTGATGCCTCCCTTGACGACATGGCCCTTGGCGCCTGTCCAGGTCAGCTCTTCCGAAATGAAGGTGCCCTGCTGCCGGCGGAACTGCGCGTCGGGCGAGCCGCCGTCGAACAGCACGTCCTGCCAGCCGTCTTTGGTGCCCGAGGTCGAGCCCTTGTACTTGATGAAAGGCGTGGTGGCAGCCGACTTCGGGTTGTAGGTGTATTCCTCCCAGCCGATGCGGGCTTCGCTGAGCAGGCTGCCGAGCGTCCACTCGTGCTTCAGGTCGATGCGGGTCTCGTCGTTCTTTCGCGCCTTGTCGTTGCCGGGCACGCTGAGCCGGGTGTCCTCCGGCACGCGGTCGGTTTCGGTGCGGATCTTGGCGCTGAAGGTCAGGCGCTGGTCATCGTTGAGCTGCGCGTCGATCTTGCCGAGGAAGAGATCCTCGTGGAACTTGTCGACGGTGGCGCCGGCCTCGGCCAGCAGCGCCGGCACGATGCCCTTGTCGGCCGGCAGCAGGTTGATGTTCTGCGCGATCACCTGGCGCGAGCTGTCGATCTGCTTGCCGTCGTAGGCGGCGAAGAAATGGATCTGGTCCTTCACGATCGGGCCGCCGATGGCGCCGCCGGCCTGGATCTGGGTGGAGGGCGGGCGGGGCACCCCGGCGCGCTCGGCCTCTTCCTGGAACGGGGTCTTCTCGGTCCAGTTGGTGCCGGTGCGGTCGACATAGACCTCGCCATGGAACTCGTTGCTGCCGGACTTGGTGATCGCGGTGATGGCCGCGCCGCTGACCTGGTCGAACTCGGCCTTGTAGTTCTGCGTCAGCACCTTGTACTCGGCGATCGCCGACTGCGGGAAGGGGTTGCCGCGGGTGGCATCCATGCCCGAGGCGCCGTTGCGCAGGATGTTGTTCTTCTGGCCGACACCGTCGATGTAGACGTTGATGTTGTTGCGGTCCTGCCCGCCGCTTTGCAGGTTGACCTGGCCGGTGTTGGGCGACTCGGTGTAGGCCACGCCGGGCGCCAGGTCGACCGAGCTGAGGAAGTTGCGCGTGCTTTGCGGCAGGCTCTCGATCTGGCGCCGTGTCACGTGGGTGCCGAGCTGCGAGTCCTTCACGTCCTTGCGATTCAGCGAGCCGACGATCGTGACCTGCTGTGTGCCGCCGAGCGTCAGGTCCAGCGTCGCGGTCTCGCCGACCTGCAGCGTCACCACTTCGGTCGCGGCGCCGCCCACGCGCACCTCGTAGCGCCCCGGCGCCAGGCCCACCAGCACATAGCTGCCGTCGGCGGCGGTGGTGGTGCGGTAGGTGTTGCCGTTGCCCTTGTTGACCGCCAGCACCGGCGTGCCGGCCTGGGGCGCGGCGGGGCCCGCACTGATCACGCCGCGCAGCGTGGCGGTGCTCAGCTGGGCCAGCGCGAGGCCGCTGCCGGTGGTCAGAAGCAGCGCCGCGGCAGCGGACAGTGCATGGCGATGTAAACGTTTACGCGAGATGGTCATCGAGGGGTCTCCGTTCGTTCTGGTCTTGCTTCGGGCGGCGAAAGAAACTGTCGGCCTCGCCAGGGCTCAGGGCGGTCAGCCCGGTCGTAGGCTGGACTGGCGCACCACCAGCTCGGCGCGCAGCAGGCGCGTGCCGGACGGTGGGCGATCGGGCACCTCGATGGTCGAGGCGAGCTCGGCCAGCGCGAGGGCGCCCAGTTCGACGATCGGCACCCGCACGGTGGTCAGCGGTGGGTGCACATAACGGCAGATCGGGATGTCATCGAAGCCGGCCAGCGCGATGTCCTGCGGCACCGACAGGCCGCGTTGCGTCATCACCGCCAGGCAGCCGAGCGCCATCATGTCGTTGCCGGCGAAGACCGCGCTCGGGCGCTGCGACAACGCGAGCAGCTCGTGGCCGGCGCGTTCGCCGCTGGCGTCGGTGAAGTCGCCGGGCAGCACCAGCTCGGGCGTGCCGGGCAACGCCTGGGCCAGCGCGCTGCGGTAGCCGCGCAGGCGCTCTTGTGCTTCGTGGTTGTCTTCGGGGCCGGCGATGAACGCGATGCTGCGGTGGCCGACCGAGGCCAGGTGGTGCACCATGGCCTGGGCGCCGCCGAAGTTGTCGACGCGGAAGGTGGTGTGCAGCGTGTTGTCGACGCCCGAGTTCATGATCACCGCCGGCATGCCGGGCGGCAGGCTGCCGCTGATCACGGCCGGGTCCATGTGGGGCGACATCAGCAGCAGCCCGTCGACGCGGCCATGCATCGCGCGCAGCGCGGCCGAGGCCTCGGCGGTGCTGCCGTGCGAGCTCGACACCAGCAGGTGCAGCCCGCGCGCGCGGGCCGCCACGTCGATGCCGCGGATCAGCTCGGAGAAGAACTCGCCGTGCAAATCGGGCAGCAAGGCGCCGACGGTGTGGGTGCGGCGGGTGATCAGGCTGCGCGCCGCGCTGGACGGCGTGAAGCGCAGCTCTTTGGCGATGCGCTGGATGCGTTCGCGCGTTTCGGGCGTGACGGCGGCGTGGCCGTTCATCACGCGCGACACGGTGGCAACCGATACACCGGCTTCGCGGGCGACATCTTTGATGGTGGTGGCCATGGGGGAGCGTGGGGGTTGGCGAGGCCGCAGCGCACGCGCCGGCTCGTTGACAGGCGGCCGTGCCACCTGCCACGCCATGGCCCGCGAGGCGACCACGGGGCCTCGGAGAAGAACGTTGGCCGCATTAGACGCCATCACCTCAGCCCCGGTGCAAGCGTTTTTACCGTGGGGCCGGGCCGGGCCCGGTGGAGGGTGGGGCGGCCGTGTCGTTCAGGCAACGCCCCTGGCTGGCAATGACTTTCGTATACAGCGCGGCAGTCGCTTTGGGTGTTCGCTTCTGGGTCGCGTAGTCGACATGGATCAGGCCGAAGCGCTTGGAATAGCCATGCGCCCATTCGAGGTTGTCCAGCAGCGACCAGGCGTAGTAGCCCTTCAGGTTCACGCCCGCCTCGCGGGCGGCGTGCAGCGCGCGCAGGTGGCGGCGCAGGTAGTCGGTGCGCAGCGGGTCGTCGAGCTGCGGGCCGTCGACGGTCGGCGGGTCGTAGAACGCCGAGCCGTTCTCGGTCACGTACAGCGGCAGGTCGCCGTAGTGCTGCTTGAACCAGACCAGCGTGTCAGTCAAGCCGGGCGGGTAGACCTCCCAGGCCGTCTCGGTGTGGGTGGCATGAGCCTGGCGCACCGGCGCGGCGCGCAGCAGCCACACACTGGGGTCGTCGCGCACGACGGCGCGGGTGTAGTAGTTGATGCCGACGAAGTCCAGCGGCTGCCGGGCCAGCGCCAGCTCGTCGGCCGTCCAGTCGACCCAGGCTTCGCCGAAGACCTCGGGCAGCTCGGGCGGCGTCTGGCCGCGCAGCGCGGGGTCGAGGAACTGGCGGTTCATGTAGGCGTCGGCGCGCGCGGCGGCGGCGCGGTCGGCCGTGCTCTGGCTGGCCGGGTACTTGGGCTCGATGTTGACGACCAGGCCGATCTGCCGGTCGGGCCGCGCCGGCACCTGGGCCCGGAAGGCCTGCACCGCGCGGCCGTGGGCGCACATCAGCCGGCGTGCCGCGATGGCGGCCTCGTAGGCGCTGCGGTGGCCGGGCGCGAGCGTGCCGTGCAGGTAGCCGCCGTCGGTGATGACCCAGGGCTCGTTCAAGGTGGCCCACATCGGCACCCGGTCGCCCAGGGCCTTGAACAGCACCTCGGCGTAGTCGCCGAACCAGTCGACGCTGTCGGGGTGGAGCCAGCCGCCGCGGTCGTCCAGCTCGGCCGGCAGGTCCCAGTGGTAGAGCGTGATGTTGGGGGCGATGCCGGCGGCCAGCAGCGCGTCGACCTTGCGCTCGTAGTGGGCCAGGCCGGCCGGGTTCACGCGGCCCCGGCCTTCGGGCAGGATGCGCGACCACGAAATGCTGAAGCGGTAGCTCGTCAACCCGAGCTGGCGCATCAGCTGCAGGTCTTCGGGCCAGCGGCGGTAGTGGTCGCAGGCGACGTCGCCGGTGTCGCCGTCGCGCACCCGGCCGGGGGTCCGCACGAAGCGGTGCCAACTGCTGGTGCCGGCCCCGTCGGCCAGCGGAGATCCCTCGACTTGGTAAGCAGCTGTCGCAGCGCCCCACACGAAGTCAGGCGGAAATTCGATCGATGCCATATCGAGTTAAGAGGTGAAGAGCGGCGTTTTCAACATGGAAACGTTTACACGATGCTCGAATCATAGTTTCATCACGTTGCGAAGAATGCCTGGGGCAAACCCGGTGCGGGACATTGCCCCCCAAGAACGGCAGTTACATTTCTCGCCAATGGCAAGAGACACTTGCCGCGCTCATTTCCCGTACCTGTCGAGGCCTGCCGTGTTGATCTCCGACAAAGTCGTTTTCGTCGAGCTGCAGAAGACCGGCTCGACCCACATCAAAAACCTGCTGAAGGAAACCGTTGGCGGCAAGAACGACGGCAAACACAACGTGCCGTCGGCAGAGCTGCTGGCCAGCGGCCGCGAGTTCCTCGGCTCGGTGCGTGACCCCTGGGGCTGGTACCTGTCGCTGTGGTCGTATGGCTGCCAGCAGCAAGGCAAGCTCTACCAGCGCCTGACCAACGCCAAGCGCTGGGAGCGCGTGCAGCCCAAGCTGGCCGAGGTCCGCAAGGCGCAGAAGGAAAAGATCAAGGCCCTGGCCGCCGGGCGCGGCATCGCGCTGGAGCCGGGCGAAAAGAAGTGGAAGCCGATCCTGATCCCCGACCGCCTGGGGGTCGATCGGGCCAAGAACTTCTACTACAAGGACCCGTCCGACGCCGAGGCCTTTCGCGAATGGCTGCGGCTGGTCTGCTCGCCGGCGGCGCGGCGGCTGGTCGAAGACGGCTTCTCGAAGTCGCCGATCGGCAAGCTGGGCGGCTTGATGACCTTCCGCTACTTCAGCCTGTTCGTGCCCGGCGCCGACGAGATCCCGCCGACGATCAACACGCAGAAGATGCTGCGCGCGTTCGAGGCCGATCGTGTCGCGGTCAAGCACATCGTGCGCCAGCACACGCTGGCCGACGACCTGGTGCACGCGCTGGACAGCTGCCAGATCGTGCTGACCGACCAGCAGCGGGCCAAGATCTACGAGGCCAAGCCGACCAACAAGTCGACCCGCCCGCACCCGTTCGCGCACTACTACGACGTCGAGAGCATCGACATCGTCGCGCGGCGCGAGAAGTTCATCATCAACCGCTTCGGCTACGAACGGCCGAACGTCGCCTGACACCCTGAGCGAGCCCGCCCCGGGCCGCTCACGGGCATCGACGCCTTCTGCTGCCACCGCCCGCGCGGCGCCTTGCCGCGTGCGTCGATGATGTGGTTCGGCGCGCGCCACCAACTCCACCATCGCTGATTGGCGCTGCGCCAGCCCGGCGCGCGCGGGGGCGCTTGCGCCGGCGGTGACGCCTTGTTGCGCCAGAAGCATTTGCCCCTAGGTAGAACGCCCATGTCGATGCAGCAAGCCGCCGGATTTCCGTCGGACGGTTGCGGGCCGAAGATGCGGCTCACATTCCAACCCCTGACGACGAGGAGAGACGCGTGATGATTGCTGTACGACCGATCGCATTGGCCGGCTTCACGCTGGCGGCATTGACGACCGCCTTGCTGGGCGGCTGTGGCGGTGGTGGCGAAGACGACACCGGGCCGACCGAAACCGCGCAGAACACGCCGCGCATCGGGCTGCGCGTGCAGCACGGGCCGAGCAGCCCTGGCGCGGGCGCCCAAGAGGCCCAGAGCACCGACGCTGCCGACGTCGCCGACGCGACCGACGCCGCCCCCGACCAGCAGGCCGCCGCGATCGACGCACAAGCCGAGAGCGTCACCGCCACGGCGCGGCCGTTCCCGTACCACGTGACCTACACCTCGGGCGCGATCAAGCCCAACAACGTCAGCCAGTCGGCGATGGACGGCAAGGTCACCACCCACTACAACGCCTGGAAGACCAACTACCTGCGCACGCTCGGCGGCCAGGGCACCTGGGTCAAGTACGACGACACCAACTCGACCGTCTCCGAAGCGCACGGCTACGGCATGGTGCTGGCCGCCTACATGGGCGACAAGACCAACTTCGACTCGATGTACGGCTACTTCACCAAGCACTACAGCAGCAACGGCCCGCACCTGATGTCGTGGAAGCAGACGTACTCGGGCGGCGTGATGAAGAACGTCGAAGGCAACGACTCGGCCACCGACGGTGACCTGGACATCGCCTACTCGCTGCTGCTGGCCCACGTGCAATGGGGCTCGTCGGGCAGCATCAACTACCAGGCCCGCGCGCTGGAGGTGATGCACGACATCCTGAAATACGAGGTCAACTCCACCTACTGGAACCTGACCCCGGGCGACTGGGCGTCGGGCGGCGATGCCAACCACACCCGCCCGTCGGACTTCATGACCGGCCACATCCTGGCGTTCGCCAAGTACGACAGCGCGAATGCGAGCAAGTGGAACAACGTCTACAACACGATCTCGCAGGCCGTGAACTACCAGTACGGCCACGGCAGCGGCTCGACCGGCCTGATGCCCGACTTCATGGTCCGCTCGGGTTCGAACTGGGTGCCGGTGTCGGGCACCTACCTCGAGAGCAAGCACGACGGTGACTTCAACTACAACTCGTGCCGCACGCCGTGGCGCCTGGCGATGAGCTGGCTGAACAACGGCAAGACCGACATGCTGGCGCCGCAGCAGAAGATGGCCTCGTGGATCAAGGGCAAGACCAGTGGCAAGCCCACCGGCATCCGCGCCGGCTACTACGTGAAGAACGGCACCAACGGCAGCAGCTACGTCAACTACGACGACCTGTCGTTCACCGCGCCGATGGCGGTCAACGCGATGATGGGCGGCTCGGGCGCGCAAAGCTGGCTGAACAGCCTGTGGACCTCGATCACCGGCGGCAACTACGGCACCAAGGTCGATTACTTTGGCGACGCGATCCGCATGCACGTGTTGCTCACCGTGTCGGGCAACTGGTGGACGCCTTGAGGTGAGCGCCGCCTCCTGTTGAGACGTCGTGGCCGCGTGGGGCGGCCATGTTCGCCGCCGGCGCCGGGCCACCTGCGCCGGCGTTTTTGCGTGACCAAAGCACGCATAGCGCCACGGCGCCGGCGCCGCCCGCACGGAATTGACACGAGTCAACCTGGCCGGCGGGGGCGCGGATGATCATGACGACGTCCAGGAACAGGCCCGCGGGCTGCCCGGCGGGGCGCTGCGGCATGCAGGAGTCGTCATCATGTCGCCCAATGGAAGCATGGCCACGGGCCGGGCCTCTTCGAACGTGGCCGACGGCCACGCGCCCGGGGGCGGCCCGCCGCCGGCTGCGGGCAAACGCCCGCGGGCCTGGGCGGGCCTGTTGCGCATCCCGGGCTCCGCCCAGTCGGCGATCGCCCGCATCAATGAAGGCAGCGCGGCGCTCGATGTCCGCGTCAACGGGTGGACGCGCCTGTCGCGCGGGCTGCGCCAGTTCTTGCAGGACTTCCGCGAGCTCATCATCGCGGCGCGCGCCGGCGGCATTCGCACCGCGTTCGACGTGGCCCACCTGAAAAAGCAGGTCGACCTCACCGCCAGCAAGGCCGAGCTGCAGCGCAAGGACGCCCAGGCCCTGTCCGCCGACGCGGCCCGTGTGACCCAGCTGTCGGCCAATGCCGAGGCGGCGGCCAAGGTCATCACGCAGATGTCGGACCGCTCGCTGGCCGCCGCGGTGACCTCGATGGACGAGCTGGAGCAGGTGCGCCAGCGCATCGCCCGGATGGAGACGACCGTGGCGCAGTTCGCCGGCACCGTGGCCCAGCTGGCCGAGGGCGCGAAGGCGATCGGCGACATCGGCTCGGTGATCCAGGGCATCGCGATGCAGACCAACCTGCTGGCCCTGAACGCCGCGATCGAGGCGGCGCGCGCCGGTGAAGCCGGGCGCGGCTTCGCGGTGGTGGCCAACGAGGTCCGGGGCCTGGCCGCGCGCGTCAACGCCGAGACCAAGGAAATCAGCGAGCGCAGCGATGCGATGCTGCACCTGGTCGAATCCACCACCGCCGGGACGCGGCAGATCAGCGAAGGCGTCAGCACCTCGGTGGCCGGCATGAGCAGCACGGTGAGCCGGTTCGAAGCCTTCATGCGCGACTTTCGCGAGATGGCGCACAACGTGGGCCAGATCGCCAGCGCGATCGACGAGCTCGGCGCGGTGAACCGGGAGATGAACACCCGCATCGCCGCCGTCTCCGCCACCGCCGGCGAGGTCCACACGCTGATGGCCGACTCGGCCGGCCGGGTCGACCAGTTGCGCACCAGCACCGAAGAGATCCAGGCCTCGTTGGCCACGTTCCGCACCGGCGGGACCGTATTCGACGATCTGGTCGAAGCCACCGCTGAGCTGCACGCGCGCACCACCAACTGCCTGGCGCGCCACCACGCCAAGGGCCTGAACGTGTTCGACCAGCACTACCAGCAGGTCGCGGGCTCGAACCCGCCGCGCTACACCACCGGCTACGACGCGCAGGTGGAGGCCGATCTGCAGGCCTTGTACGACGAGACGCTGCGCACGCTCGAAGGTTGCGCCTACGCGCTGGCGGTCGACACCAAGGGCTACGCGCCGGCGCACAACAAGGTCTTCTCCGAGCCGCCCAACGGCCATTACGACCACGACTTGGCGCACACCCGCCACAAGCGCCTGTTCGACGACCCGGTGGGCCGCAAGCTGGCCGCCAACACCAAGCCGACGCTGTTCCAGTGCTACCTGCGCGACACCGGCGAGGTCATCAACGACCTGTCGATGCCGATCTACCTGAACGGCCGCCACTGGGGCGCCGTGCGGGTCGGCATCGCCAACAGCCGGCTGGTGGCGCGGGGCACCTGAGCCGGCCGGCGCCGGGTGCCCTGTTCACCAGCGCTCGCGCAGCCGCCGTGCCAGGTCCAGCACGGGGCCCGGCGGTGGCGTCAGCGGGCCGCTGGCCCAGGTCGGGGTGCTGGGGCCGGTGCTGTCGAAATGCGCCGCCACCTCGGGCGGGATGAAGCGCGACAGCCCGCCATACAGGTGGCGGTCGCCGAAGCGGCGCTGCTGCGTGACGTAAAAGCGCTGCGGCACCATCAGGGCCAGGTGATTTCGCGCGCGGGTCATCGCCACGTACAACAGGCGCCGCTCTTCTTCGAGCTGCACGCGGGTGGCGGTCGACAGGTCACCCGGCAGGCAGCCGTCGATCACGTTCAGCACCGTCACCGAGGCCCACTCCTGGCCCTTGGCGGCGTGGATCGTCGACAGGATCAGGTAGTCCTCGTCCTGGTGCGGGTCGCCGGCCTCGTCGCTGGTGGCTTGCGGTGGGTCCAGCGTCAGCTCGGTCAGGAAGCGCTCGCGGCTGGCGTGGCCGCTGGCCAGCCGGGCCAGCTGCTCGATGTCGGCCTGGCGCGGCGCCGGGTGGTCGTGCAGCCGCTCCATCTGCGGCAGGTACCAGTCGGCCACCGCGGCCAGCTCGTTCGGCCAATCGGGGGCCTCGCTCAAACCCCGCAGCAGCCGGGCCAGCGGGGCCCACTCGCCACGGGCCGTGGCGGGCGGCTCGAAGGCCTGCAGCACGGCGTGCGGGTCGGCGCTGGCGTCCATCGCATCGAGCAGGCGGCGCGCCGTGGCCGGCCCGATGCCCGGCACCAGCTGCGCGACGCGAAAGCCCGCCAGCCGGTGCCGCGGGTTGCTGGCCCAGCGCAGCAGCGACAGCACGTCTTTCACATGCGCGGCTTCGAGAAATTTCAGGCCGCCGTACTTGACGTAGGGCACGTTGCGGCGCGCGAGCTCGAGCTCCAGCGCGGCACTGTGCGACGACGTGCGGAACAGCACCGCCTGCGACTTGAGCTTCAGCCCACCCTCACGCCGCGCCAGCACGCCGTCGACGACCCAGCGCGCCTGCGCCGAGTCGTCGTCCACCGCCACCAGCTGCGGCCGCTCGGCGCCGGGGCGGTCGGTCCACAGCTGCTTGGTGAAGCGCTCGGGGGCCAGCGCGATCACCGCGTTGGCCGCGTCGAGCAGCGGCTGCGTCGCGCGGTAGTTGCGCGCCAGCGTGACGATGCGCGCCGGCGGCGTGAACGCGGCCGGGAAGTCCAGGATGTTGCGCACCTCGGCGGCGCGGAAGGCGTAGATCGATTGCGCATCGTCGCCCACCACCGTCAGCCCGTCGCCCCGAGGCTTGAGCGCCAGCAGGATCGCGGCCTGCAGCCGGTTGGTGTCCTGGTATTCGTCGACCAGCACGTGGGTGAAGCGCTCGCCCAGCCAGCCGGCGATGTCGGGCTCGCGCATCATCTCGGCCCACCACAGCAGCAGGTCGTCGTAGTCGAGCGCCTGCTGCTCGCGCTTGGCCGCTTCGTAGGCGCGAAACAGCGTGCGCAGGCCCGCCTCGGCGTCCACACACCAGGCAAAGGCCTCGCGCAACACGTCGCCCAGCGGCGCCTGGCTGTTGACGACGCGCGAGTAGATCGCCAGGCAGGTGCCCTTGAGCGGAAAGCGCATGGCGCCGCTTTCGGCCGCGCGGGCCAGCCCCTGCGCCTCGCGCACCCAGCCCATCAGGTCTTCGGCGTCGCCGCGGTCGAGGATGCTGAAGTCTTCCGACAGGCCCAGCCGCACCGCCTGCTCGCGCAGCAGCCGCGCGCCGATCGCGTGGAAGGTGCCGGCCCAGGGCAGCTGTGGCGCCGCGGCGGCCGACAGGCCGAGCGCGGCCTGCAGCATGGCCGCCACGCGCTGCTGCATCTCTTGCGCGGCGCGGCGCGAGAAGGTCAGCAGCAGCAGGCGGTTCGGGTCGGCGCCGCCGAGCACCAGCTGCGCCACCCGCGCGGCCAGCGTGGTCGTCTTGCCGGCACCGGCGCCGGCAATCACCAGCAACGGGCCGTGGCCGTGGGTGGCGGCTTCGCGCTGGTCGTCGTTCAGCGAGGCCAGCGGGTCGACGCGGCCAGGGGCGGCAGGGCGGGGCGGGGCGACGACGGCAGACACCCTGCCAGCATACTGGATGAATGCCCAGTGCGGCGGGGTGCCGTTCGGCGCGCGGCCACCCGCCGTGGGTGGTGGGCGGCCTGCACGCGCGCCCAACGGGCGGGCTGCGTGGGTCGGATGCGCGTGTCTGGTGCGCGCGCTTGTCGCGCGTGCCCGCCTGCACTACCCTCGGCTGGCTACGGTGTCCCCCGCCGTGGCGCCCGATGAAACCCGCGCGCACCTTCTTAGGCCGACTGTTGTTGCTGGTCGGGGTGGTCACCCTGCCCTGGCTGCTGGCATTGGTGTTCGACATCTTCCAGGACCGGCAGGCGGCCGAGGCGCGGGTCATGGACAGTGCCCACAAGCGCTCGGAGCTGTTGGCCGAAGAGGTCGACAGCACGCTGCAGCGCAACCGCCAGCTGCTCGATTTTCTGAGCGACCGGCCCGAGATCCGCCAGGCCGACGTGGCCGGCTGCAAGACCTTGCTCGCCGGCCTGTTGCGCATCGACCCGCTGCTGGCCAACGCCGGCCTGGTGGGGCTGGACGGACAGGTGCTGTGCGCCTCGGTCGACAGCGCGCGCATGCCGGCCAGCCCGGCCGACTCGCCCGAGTTCGGGCTGGCGCGCGACAGCAGCGAGCTGGTGGTCGGCCGGCCGCGCTGGGGCCCGGTGGCCGACAAGCTGGTGCTGCCGCTGATGCGCAGCGTGCCGGGCCCGGACGGCCGGCCGGTCGGCTTGCTGGTGTTGACGCTGGACCTGACGGCCTGGTCCGAAGGCTGGCGCCGCCATGCCGAGCCCGACGGCGGCACGGTGGTGCTGCAGGACCGCACCGGCATCGTGATCGGCCGCTACCCGGAGCCCGAGAAGTGGATCGGCCACGACGAGTCGGCGCGGCTCGAGGCCTTTCTTCGCGCATCGCCAGAAGGGCAGGGCCTGGGGGTGGGGGTCGACGGCGTGCGCCGCTTCTATGCCGCTGTGCCGGTCGGCCGTTGGGGCCTGACGGTGGTGGCCGGCGTGCCCGAGGATTCGGTGCTCGCGCCGGCGCGCAGCCAGGCGCGCCAGGCGGTGCTGGCGCTGGCGCTGCTGTCGGCGCTGGTGCTGTGGCTGGCCTGGCGGCTGTCGCACCGGCTGGTGGCGCCCTTGGCCCACCTGGCCGCGACCGCCCGCGCGGTGGCCGAAGGCGAGCCGCAGGCCCGCGCCGACGAAGGCCTGCCCGGCGAGTTCCGCACCGTCGCCAGCGAGTTCAACCGCATGCTCGACGGCCGCGACCGCGCGCAGGCCCGGCTGGCCGAATCGGAGCGGCGCTTTCGCGAGATGCTGGACACGGTCGAGCTGTTCGCGATCGCCGCCGACCGCGAGGGCCGCATCACCTACTGCAACGAGTTCTTCCTGCAGCGCACCGGCTGGCAGCTGGACGAGCTGGCCGGCGCCGACTTCGGCGAGCGTTGCCTGCCGCACGGCAGCCATGGCGAGCACGAGGCCTGGCACGCCGCGCTGCGCGAGGGCCACCTGCCGGCGCACAACGAGGCCGTGCTGCTGACCCGCAGCGGCGAGCACCGCCTGGTGCGCTGGAGCAGCACCGTGCTGCGCGACGAGCGGGGCCTGGTGGTCGGCCGCGCCAGCATCGGCGAAGACGTGACCGACCAGCGCCGCGCCGAGCAGCAGGTGCGGCGGCTGTCGGGTTTTCTCACCGCCTTGTCGCGCACCCAGCGCGCGATCATCCACCGCGCCCCGCGCGACGAGCTGCTGCACGAGGCCTGCGATGCCTGCGTCGACGCGGGCCAGGCGCGCATCGCGAGCGCCTGGCTGACCACCGACGGCCAGCTGGTGGCGGTGGCCTGGGCCGGCCCGGCCGACTGCCTGTTTGGCGCGATGCCGACGCGGCTCGACCTGCAGGCCGAAGGTTTTGCCGACACGCTGACCGGCCGCGCGTTGTTCGCCGGCCTGCCGGGCGTGTGCAACGACATGGCGCTCGATGCCTGCGCCGGCGACTGGCAGCGGCGGGCCGACGCCGCCGGCGTGCGCGCGCAGGTGGTGTTCCCGCTGCGCTGCGCGGGCGACATCGTCGGCGTGCTGCTGCTGCACATGGACGAGACCGACTGGTTCGACGATGCGCTGGTCGACCTGCTGCGCCAGCTGACCGACGACCTGGCCTTCGCGCTGGACAACCTGCAGCGCGAGCAGGCGCGGCTGGCCGCGCAGCGCCAGGCCGCCACCGACCACCGGCGCTTCAAGAGCATCTTCGACGCGTCGCCGACCGGCATCGCGGTGCGCACGCTCGAAGACGGTCGCCTGCTCGACCTGAACCCGGTCTTCGCGCAGCGCGTGGGCCGGCCGCGCGAGCAGCTGCTGGGCTACAACCTGCGCGAGCTGGGCGTGGGCATGTCGCCCGAAGACTACGAGCGCATGATGGCGATGATGAAGGCCAACGGCCGGGTGCGCGACTTCGAGGCCAAGGTGCACGGGGTCGACGGCACCGAACGCATCATCCTGTTCAACGGCGAGCTGATCGACTACGACGGCGAACCGGCGGTGCTGACGATCAGCCACGACATCACCGCGCGCCGCCGTGCCGAGCAGGCGCTGCAGGCACGCGAGCGCCAGCTGGCGGGCATCGTCGACTCGGCGATGGACGCGATCATCACGCTCGATGCCTCGCAGCGCGTGGTGATGTTCAACCACGCCGCCTGCACGATGTTCCGCGTCAGTGCCGACCAGGTGATGGGCCAGCCGCTGGACGGTTTCATCCCGACCGAGCTGGCCGAGCGGCACCGGCGCGGGCTGCAGGCCTTCATCGACAGCGGCCGCGAGCAGGTCACGCTGGGCAGCGAACGCCGGCTCTACGGCCTGCGCGCCGATGGCGAGCGCTTTGCCTTCGAGGCCGCCGTGTCGCGCCAGGGGCAGGGCCCGCAGACGACGATGACCGCGGTGATCCACGACCTGACCGAGCGGCTGGCCGCCGAGGCCGCGCGCGAGGCCCGCATCGTGGCCGAGGTGGCCAGCCAGGCCAAGACCGAGTTCCTGTCGCGCATGAGCCATGAGCTGCGCACGCCGCTGAACGCGATGCTGGGCTTCGCGCAACTGCTCAGCGACGACCCGCGCGAGCCGATGAGCACGCGCCAGCACCACCACCTCGAGCTGATGCGCGAAGCCGGCTGGCACCTGCTGGCACTGATCGACGACGTGCTCGACGTTTCGCGCATCGAGGCCGGTGAGCTCGACATGCGGCTGGAGCCGGTGGCGCTGCAGCCGCTGATCGAATCGGCCCTGTCGGTGGCCGCCACGCTGGCGGCGCGGCACAACGTGCGGCTGCGCCCGGGGCCGGCCGGCACTGACCCGCGGCTGGCCGTGCTGGCCGATGCCACGCGCCTGCGCCAGGTGGTGCTGAACCTGCTGTCCAACGGCTGCAAGTACAACCGCCCCGGCGGCGAGGTGTGGGTCGAGGTGGTGGACGACGGCGACGCCTTGCGCATCGACGTGGTCGACAACGGCATCGGCATGAACAGCGACCAGCTGACCCACCTGTTCGAGCCCTTCAACCGCCTCGGGCGCGAGCGCGGTGCCGTCGAAGGCACCGGCATCGGGCTGCACCTGACGCGCCAGCTGGTGCTGAAGATGGGCGGCACGATCAGCGCGCAAAGCAGCGCCGGGCGGGGCACCCGCATGAGCGTGCGGCTGCCGCGCTCGAGCCCGGCCGACGCACTGCGCCGCCTGGGGCCCGACCCTGGCGACGGCACGCCGGCGCTGG
This sequence comes from Ideonella sp., assembly GCF_041914305.1. NCBI lineage: Bacteria > Pseudomonadati > Pseudomonadota > Betaproteobacteria > Burkholderiales > Sphaerotilaceae > Ideonella > Ideonella sp. The sequence goes on along the minus strand of NZ_JAYSDQ010000024.1, from coordinate 61,883 downwards.
CCGAGGGCTCGCTCGAGGGCTCGATCCTCTACATCGAGGACAACCCTGTAAACCTGATGCTGGTCGAGCAGTTCCTGCTGCGCTGGCCGGGGGTCGCGCTGAGCAGCGCCGCCACCGGCGAGGCCGGCATCGCGCAGCTGGCGCAGGTGCATGGGCGCGACAGCCACTTCGACCTGGTGCTGCTGGACATGCAGCTGCCCGACATGCACGGCACCGAGCTGCTGCAGCAACTGCGCACCGGCGACCTGCTCAACGGCACGCCGGTGGTGGCGCTGTCGGCCAGCGCGATGCCCGAGGCGGTGGACGCGGCGCTGGCGGCCGGCGCGGTCGAGTACTGGACCAAGCCGCTGAACCTGGCCCGGCTCGGCGCTGACTTGCGGCGCTTCTTGCGGGTGACCTGTTGACCCCCACGGCCCCTGCCGGGCGGGCGGTTCAGTGGGGGGAGAGGGTGATGGCGGCGAGGCCTGAGGCGATCAGGCCGAGCGCCCAGATGCGGTCCAGGTCGAGCCAGGTGGCTTGGAGCGCTTGCAGGCCGAGGTGGCGGTAGACGATCCATGCCATGCCCAGGCCCGAGCCGATCATGGCGGTGGTGTGCACCAGCGACACCGCGAGCGCGGTGCCGGGGCCGTTGACCATCAGCTGCAGCAGGGCTTGGTGGTCGGGCGCGGCGGGCTCGGCGGGTGCGCACAGGCCCATCACGATCGGCAGCAGCATCAGCGCGGCGCCATGCGCCGTGGCCATCAGGAACGACCACAGCGCGAGCTGCGAGGGCCGGATGCGGGCGAGCCAGCGCGGGTGGCGACGCCACAGCAGCCGTGCCACGCCGAACAGCACGACCAGCACGCCGGCGCCGATGCGAATCTCGCGGCTCCACTGCAGCAGCCAGCTGAGCAGCGTGAACGGCACCAGCACCAGCGCCATCGCCAGCAGGTGGCCGGTGCCCAGCGGCAGCCAGGTGCCCAACACGGCCGCGCTGCGCCGCTCGCCCAGGCCGTTGGCCACCGCCAGTGGCCAGCCCATGGCCGGGTTCAGGCCGTGGTACAGCCCGATGGCGACGACGCCGGCCCACAGCGTGGCGTTGGACACGGCGGCGGTGCGCTCAGGCCGAGGGGTAGCAGAACGAATCGGTCGAGCAGTCGCCGCCCTGCAGCCGGATCTGGTGTGCGCAGTAGTCGGGCCCGAAGTCGACGACGAAGTTGTCGTCCAGCCTCAGCCCGCCGTCCTGGCCGGCGTGGCACAGGACCTGGCGGCCCGGCACGCCGTCGGGGTAGAACTGCTGGTCCCAGCGGCTGTACAGCGAGTTGGTGAAGTACACGCGCCGGCCGTCGCGGCTGATCTCGACCATCTGCGGCCCGCCGCCGAAGGCCGAGCCGTTCGAGTGCGGCGTGTGCTTGGCGATGCCGCCGACGCGCACGCTGCCGGCCAGGCGCGGGTTCATCGGGTCGGTGACGTCGTACTGCCGCAGCTCGCCGGTGCCCCAGCAGGCGACATAGAGAAAACGGTCGTCGAGCGACAGGTCGATGTCGCTGATCAGCGGTGGCACGGCGCCAAAGCCCTTCAGCAGCGCCGGCAACTGCGACGCATCGGCCGGCTCGGCCGGGATCACCGCGGTCTTCCTGGCGTGGAACTGGCCGCCCTCGCGGTACCAGGTCCAGATCGAGCCTTCGAGGTTGGTGGTGTCGACCACCACGCCGAGAAAGCCGTACTCCTTCGTCGGGTCGTGCGCCGGGCGGATCTCGAGCGCCATCTGGTGGTTGGCGCCGAGGTCGATCGTCTGCACGTGGCGGCGCGCGCGCAGCTCCCAGAAATGCAGCCGGTGGCCGTAGCGGTTGGCCAGCAGGTCTTCGGCGACGATGCCGTTTTCGAACTGCGGCGGCAGGCCCCATTCGCTGGACACCATGTAGTCGCGCGGCAGGTTCCACCAGAAGTCGTAGTGCAGCTTCTGCGGGCCGGGGTCGATCTCCCACTGGCCCAGCAACTCGAAGCTTTCGCAGTCCATCAAGAATACGCCGGGCCGGCCCTGCGTGCCGTCGGCACCGCCGCCGCCGAGCGTGCTGATGTAGATGCCCTCGGGGCCGCAGTGCACGGTGTGCGGGCGCGAGTAGCCGGTCTTGCGCATCACCTCTTCGGGCTCGATCACGCGGGCGATCGTCGGGCGCGTCGGGTCGGGCTGGGTGTCGACGATGTACAGGCGCGACGAGCGCAGGCCCGGGATGACCAGGTAGCGGCGCTTGACGAAGGCATGGCCCGACATCGGCGACAGCGCCGAGCTGCAGGCGTTCCAGCCGAAGTGGTGCAGCTCGTCGCCGCGGTACGGCATGTCCAGCCGGTGCAGCACCGTGCCGTAGCGGGCCGAGCCGGGGTCGAGGTCGACCACCGCCAGCGCGTCGGGGCGCGAGCCGTCGGGCGACAGCAGCGCGGTGTAGGCGATGCGCTCGCGTTCGGCCTGCATCGCCAGGCGGGGCGAGGGGTGGAAGGTGGGGTCGGTGCGCAGTGAATCGAACATGGGCTCTCCCTTCGGTGTGGGGTGCCGCTGGCGGCCGACGGCCGCAGCACCATGGCGGCGCGAAGTGTGTGCCGTTGCCGCCGCGCCGGGTGTGAAGCCCCGGGTGGCCACGTGGGCATAACGATCTGCTTGTGGGTGACCGTGGCCGCGCGGTCGCGGTCACCAGGCGAAAGCGCCGGCGGTACAGATCGAGACGGATTCGAACCGACCGACACCGCACCACGCCGGTGCGGGCCGGTAAGGTGCGCGTCGCGAGGCAGAGGGCTGCCCGCCCGACAGACGAACGACAGGAGATTCCCGATGAAGCACCGCATTCCCGCCCTGGCCATCCTGACGCTGGCCGCCTTGGCCGCCGGCCCGCTGCGCGCCGACGAAGGCAGCGCCAAGTCCAGCGAGGCCCCGGCGCCGGCCGATCTGCGCGGCAATGCCGAGGCCGCGGTCGTGCCGCACCATGGCGGGCTCGACCAGGCCGTGCGCGAGGCGGTGCTGGCGCTGCACGGGGCCCAGGTCCGCGACAGCTATGGCCAGCTGACGACGCCGGTGGTCGAGCCGCAGCGCGAGTCGGCAGACTTCCGCTGGGCCTTCGGCGGCGTTTATTTCCCGGTGCCCGACGGCGTGCACGCCGGCCCGGTGGCGGTGCTGTTCATCGCCCGCCACGGCGCGGGCGGTTGGGAGGTGGCGCTGGAAGACAGCGAGCGCTTCAACGCGCTGGCCCAGCGCGCGCCCACCAGCGTGATGAGCGCCGCGGAGCGTGGGCTGTTCGCCGAGCGGCTGGTTGCGATTCGCGCGCGCCAGGCCGCGGGCGAATCGACGCTCGCGGTCGACGTGGGCCTGGGGATGCCGTTCAAGAAAGAAGGCTCGGTCTGGGGCACGGCCGGCGTGCACGGCGACAGCGGCACGAGCCGGCCCTACAACGCGATCGACTTCTGGGGCGGCGACGCGCGCGTGCTGGCGTCACGCAAGGGCACCGCCTACAAGTACTGCACCAACTCGCGCTGGCCCTACATCAAGCTGATGCACAAGAACGGCTGGTCGACCGGCTACTACCACACGCGCAACCAAGCCAACATCAGCAACGGGCAGGTGCTGCTCGAAGGCGCCTTCATCGGCAACAGCGGCGTCGAGCTGCCGTGCGGCGGCAGCGCCAGCGGCGACCACGTGCACTGGACGCTGTGGCGCGACAGCGGTGCCGCCGAGGCGGTGGACAACAAGCTGATCGGCGGCTGGGTCTGGCACGAAGGCAGCCAGGCCTACAGCGGCTACGCCGAGCGCAACGGCAAGCGTGTCAACGCCGGCCAGTCGGGCCTGATCAACTACGGCCACGGCAAGACCCCGCCGCCCGACGAGCCCTGCAGCGGCACGGGCTGCGACAAGTACAGCGGCAGCTTCAGCGGCTCCAACGACGTCAACCTGCACCCGAGCGCCGATGGTTTCCAGTACGGTGGCGGCACCTTGTCGGCCTGGTTGCGCGGGCCGGACGGCACCGACTTCGACCTGATCCTCGGCCGCTACAACAGCAGCACCGGCCAGTGGGACCGCGTGGCCGGCAGCGACGGCCCCAGCTCGACCGAAGAGCTCACCTACAACGCCGGCGCCGGCAAGTACCGCTGGCGCATCAACCAGGTCAGCGGCACCGGCAGCTACACGCTGTGGACGCTGCGCAAACCGAGCTAAGGCCCCTCGTCAAACCGACTGGGCCTCCCTCTCGGAGGGTGGTCGGGAGGGAGCGTCCTGCTTGCTGGAGCCCCCGCTTGGAGGGGGCTCGGGGGAGCCCATGTTCGACCGAAGGCGAGGATTCTGAGCGGCATGCCGCTCGGAATCCTGCCACCAGTCGGCGAAGTCCCCGGCCGCCATCGGCCGGCCGAACAGAAAGCCCTGCGCCGCGTGGCAGCCGAGCGCGGCCAGCGCGTCGGCCTGGGCCTCGGTCTCGACGCCTTCGGCCACCACCCGCAGCGCCAGCGCGTCGGCGACCTGCACGGTCGACTTGACCAGCGCGGTCTGGTACGGGTTGTGGACCATCTTCGCGACGAACGCGCGGTCGATCTTGACCGTGTCGATCGGCAGTTGGTCGAGTGACGCGAGCGACGAGTAGCCGGTGCCGAAATCGTCGAGCGCCAGGCTGACGCCCATCGCGCGCAGCTCGGCCAGCACGGCCTGGGCCGATTCGCCCTGCATCGCCAGCGTCTCGGTGATCTCCAGCCGCAGCGCGCTGGGTGGCAGGCCGTTGTCGTCGAGCGCGGCGCGCACCGCGGCGGCCAGGTGGCCGGGGCGCAGCTGGGCGCGGCTGAGGTTCACCGCCACGGTTTGTGGGGCCGCGTCGCCCAGTCGGCGCTGCCAGGCCGCCAGGTCGGTGCAGGCGCGGCGCAGCACGCCTTCGCCGAGTTGTTCGATCAGCCCGGCCTCTTCGGCCAGCGGCACGAACTCGGCCGGCGACACCAGGCCGCGCTTCGGGTGGTGCCAGCGCGCCAGCGCCTCCAGCCCCACCGGCCGCCGGTCGTCGAGCGCGACGATCGGCTGGTAGACGACGTAGAGCTGGTCCTGCTGCAAGGCCTGGCGCAGGTCGGCTTCGAGGTCCATCGCATGGCGGATGCGCCGGTGCATCTCGGGGTCGAACACCACGTAGCGGCCGCGGCCGCGGCGTTTGGCCTCGTACATCGCGGTGTCGGCGTCGCGCAGCACCGATTCGACGCTGGCCGACGAGACATCGCTGGTGACGATGCCGATGCTGACGCTCGACTGCACCGCGCGCCCGGCCAGTTGGTACGGCGCGGCCAACGCTTCGAGCAGGCGCTGCGCCACGCGGGTGGCGTCGCCGGCCTGGGGGATGCGGTCGAGCAGCACGACGAACTCGTCGCCGCCCAGGCGGCCCGCCACGTCGGGCAGCTCGGCCAGGCGGGCCACGTCGTCACCGGTGCGCAAGGTCAGCTTCACGCGCGCGGCGATCTGGCGCAGCAGCTCGTCGCCGGCGTCGTGGCCCAGGCTGTCGTTGACGAGCTTGAAGCGGTCGAAGTCCATGAACAGCACCGCGAAGGCCGCGCCGGTGCCGGCATGCACGCGCTGCACGCAGCGCGCCAGCGCCTGTTGGATGCCGGCGCGGTTGGGCAGCTGGGTCAGCGTGTCGGTCAGCGCGGCGTCGCTCAGCGCCTGCTCCAACCGCTTGCGGGCGTGGATGTCGACGTTGACGCCGGCCATGCGGCGCCCGCGGCCGTCGGGCCCGCGCTCGATCACCGCGCCCGCGGCCAGCACCCAGCGCCAGTCGCCCGACTGGTGGCGCATGCGGAACTCGGTGCGGTAAGGCACGTCCGGGTCGACCAGGTGGGCGCGCAACGCGGCCCGGGCCAACGCGGCGTCTTCGGGGTGGACCAGGTGCTGCCAGCCGTCCAGCGTGCGCGGCACCTCGTCGAGGTTGAAGCCGAACATCCGGGCCCAGCGTTCGTTGTAGTCGATGTGGCCGGTCTGCATGTCCCAGTCCCAGGTGCCGACACCGGCGCCGTCGATCGTGGTCTGCAGCAGGTTGCGCTGGGCGCGCACCTCGGTTTCATCGAGGAAGCAGGTGACCACGCCCTGTGGTGTGCCGTCCAGGCCCATCAGCGTCTGGGTGTTGACGCGCAGCCAGCGCCGTTGCCCCTCGGGCGTGCGCACGCCGATCGGCTGGTTTTCCTGCGGCTGGCCGGTGCGCAGCGTGACCAGCGAGGGCAGGTCGGCCGGCGCCAGCGGCTGGCCATCGGCGTTGACCATGGCCCAGCGCGGGTCGATGCTGTCGCGCCCGATCAACTGGTCGCGCGGCACGCCGGTCAGCGCTTCGGCCTTCTGGTTGGCATCGACGATGTGGCCTCGCGCGTCCTGCACCACCAGGCCGGCGGGCAGGGCGCGCAGGATCGCGTTCAGGTACTCGCGCCGCTCGACCTGCGCGGTGATGTCGGTCTCGACCGCGACGAAACCGGTCAGCGCGCCGGCCTCGTCGCGCAGCGGCTGGATGTCCAGGTCGACCCAGTAGCTGTGGCCCTGCTTGCCGCGGTTGAGCAACTCGACCCGCAAGGGCTGGCCCAGCGCGAGTGCGCGCTGCAGGGCGGCGTGGGTGCGGCTTGGCTCGCCATCGTCGGCCGCGGCGGGCTGCGTCAACGCGCCCAGGCGCTGGCCGCGTGCTTCGTCGAGGCTGTAGCCGCTGACACGGGTGAAGGCCGCATTGGCCCAGATGACCTGGGCCTGCGCATCGGCGATCACGACCGCGTTTTGCGTGCGGTCGGCCACCAGCGCCAGCCGCTGCAGCTGCTGCGCCTGTTCGGCCAGCCGGGCGTGGTGGCGCTGGATGCGGCGCGCCAGCGGCTCGCCCAGGCCGAGCACCAGCGTGACCATGCCCAGCACGAGCACCGCCACCAGAACCGCATGGGCGTGGCGGGTTTCGCGGTGGCGGTCTTCGGCCAGCTTCTGCAGCTCGCCGACGGCGCGTTCCATCGTGTCGATGAACTGGCGCGCTTCGCCCTGCACCCGCGCCACATAGGGCTCGAGCCGGGTGTCGCCGCGCTCGCGGGCCATCTGCAGCGATTGGGCCGCGGCCCACAGGCGCTCGCGCCGGGTGGTCCAGTGGTCGGGCTCTTCGTTGTGGTCGCCCCAGACGCCCCGCAGCTCGTACAGCCGCACCGCGTCGTCCATCATCTCGCCGAGCGTGGCGGCCAGCGGCTGTGCGCTGTCGATGCCGTTGCCCGCCGCCAGCGCGTTGGCGGCCATGTGCTCGGCCAGGAAGACCTGGCGCCCGGCCAGGTTCAGCGCCTCGGCGTCGCCGGCGCTGGACACGGCCAGGTTGTTGGCCGCGACGACGAAGGCCCACGCTGCCAGCACCAGCACCGTGACCACCACGCCCAGCAGGCCGCGCAGCCAGACCGCCTCGCCGGCGTGCGGCAGGCGCTCCAGCGCCGCCGCCAGCGCTTCGCTGCGGGAGGCGGTGGCGCCAGGGGTGGCGTCGTCGGTGGACGAGGGCGAACGGGTCATCAAGCGGGCGGGCCGAGAAATGGCGGACAGGCACCACGCGTGCGGGTGGTACTCGTCGGCATATCGGTCCGGTACCCGGGCGCTTGACCCCGCTTACCGTGCGGAAGGCCGGCTTGGGGCCGAATCCCGCACCAGGTCGAGCGGCGCGCCTTCGCTGAGCGCCCGCAGGCAAGGCAGGCACAGGCAACCCGTGAAACGGGAACGGAGCGCCGACTGTAAGCCCTCACTCAGCTGGAGTGTGCCGCACGCGCAAGGTTCGGCATCGGCCGCGCCGCAGTGAAACCCGCCGCCGCAGCGTGGGCAGCGGTCGGAAGCGGGCAGGGGAGCGGTCATCAATAGAACTTTCCTATAAGTCGAATCAGATCAATCAATCATGCAAATGCTGCGGCGCACCTAACATTCGTCCCATCCCGTTCAACCTCTGCTTTACAGAAGGAATCTCGTCATGTCGCTGATCAACACCAAGGTCCAACCGTTCAAGGCCGAAGCTTTCCACAACGGCAAGTTCATTGCGCTCACCGAGGAGTCGCTCAAGGGCAAGTGGTCGGTCCTGATCTTCATGCCGGCCGCGTTCACCTTCAACTGCCCGACCGAGGTCGAAGACGCGGCCGACAACTATGCCGAATTCCAGAAGGCCGGCGCCGAGGTCTACATCGTCACGACCGACACCCACTTCGCGCACAAGGTGTGGCACGAGACCTCGCCGGCCGTCAGCAAGGCCAAGTTCCCGCTGGTGGGCGACCCGACCCACGCGCTGACCAACGCCTTCGGCGTGCACATCCCCGAAGAAGGCCTGGCGCTGCGCGGCACCTTCGTGATCGATCCCGAAGGCACGATCAAGACGATGGAAGTGCATGACAACGCGATCGCCCGCGACGTGAAGGAAACGCTGCGCAAGCTGCGCGCGGCCCAGTTCGTGGCCAAGAACCCGAACCAGGTCTGCCCGGCCAAGTGGAACGAAGGTGCCAAGGCGCTGACCCCGTCGCTGGACCTGGTCGGCAAGATCTAACGAAGCAGCCCGTCTCCCTGCTGCGCCCGCCAATCTCGGGCCTGCGCTGCTCGCCGTACGGGAGTACGGCTGTGCGGCTCGGCTCCGACCTTGACGGGCTCGCAACGGGATCCAGGCTACTTCGTTCCGCCTACTCACTTTCCCCTCTCTCAGCTGCGCAGAGGCTGGCATTTGCCAAGCCGAGTGGGCGCAGCCTTGCCCGATCACGAGGAATCGACCATGTTGGACACCGCCACCCAAGCCCAGCTGCGGGCCTATTTCGAGCGCATCACCCAGCCGATCGAACTGGTGGCGAGCCTCGACGACCGGCCGGCCTCGGCCGAGATGCGCGAACTGCTCGGTGAGTTGGCCCAACTGGCGCCGACCGGCCAGATCAGCGTGCGCTACGACGGCGACGATGCGCGCCGGCCGTCGTTTGCGATCAACCGCGTTGGTGCCGACATCGGCGTGCGCTTCGCCGCGATCCCGATGGGCCACGAGTTCACCTCGCTGGTGCTGGCGCTGCTGCAGGCCGGTGGCCACCCGCCCAAGGTCGAGCCCGAGGTGATCGAGCAGATCCGCGGTCTCGAAGGCGATTTCGTCTTCGAGACCTACATGTCGCTGACCTGTCACAACTGCCCCGATGTCGTGCAGGCGCTGAACCTGATGGCGGTGCTGAACCCGCGCGTGCGCCATGTGGCGATCGACGGTGGCCTGTTCCAGCGTGAGGTCGACGAGCGGCAGGTGATGGTCGTGCCGTCGGTCTACTTGAATGGCCAACCCTTCGGCACCGGCCGCATGGAGCTGGCCGAGATCCTGGCCAAGGTCGACAGCGGCGCCGCCGAGCGCGAAGCCGCCAAGCTGGCGGACAAGGCGCCCTACGACATGCTGGTGGTCGGCGGTGGCCCGGCCGGCGCGGCAGCCGCGATCTACGCGGCGCGCAAGGGCATCCGCACCGGGGTGGTGGCCGAGCGTTTCGGCGGCCAGGTGCTCGACACGCTGGCGATCGAGAACTTCGTTTCGGTGACCGAGACCGAGGGGCCGAAGTTCGCCGCGGCACTGGAGCAGCATGTGCGGACCTACGAGGTCGAGATCACCAACAACCAGCGCGCCGAACAGCTGGTGCCGGCCAGCCAGCCCGGTGGGCTGATCGAGGTGCGGATGGCCAACGGCGCGTCGCTGAAGGGCCGCACGATCGTCATCTCGACCGGCGCGCGCTGGCGCAACGTCAACGTGCCCGGCGAGGCCGAGTACCGCAACAAGGGCGTGGCCTACTGCCCGCACTGTGACGGCCCGCTGTTCAAGGGCAAGCGGGTGGCGGTGATCGGCGGCGGCAACTCGGGGGTCGAGGCGGCGATCGACCTGGCGGGCGTGGTGCAGCACGTGACGCTGCTCGAATTCGCCGATCAGCTGCGTGCCGACGCGGTGCTGGTCAACAAGCTGAAGAGCCTGCCGAACGTGGCCATCCACACCCAGGCGCAGACGACCGAGATCACCGGCGACGGCCAGAAGGTCAATGGCCTGGTCTACACCGACCGCGCCAGCGGCCAGTCGCACCGGGTGGTGCTCGAAGGTGTCTTCGTGCAGATCGGCCTGGTGCCCAACACCGAGTGGCTGAAGGGTGTGGTCGAGCTGAGCCGCCACGGCGAGATCGTCGTCGATGCCAAGGGCCAGACCAGCGTGCCGGGCGTGTTCGCCGCCGGCGACGTGACGACGGTGCCGTTCAAGCAGATCATCATCGCCGCCGGCGACGGCGCGAAGGCGGCGCTGGGGGCGTTCGACCACCTGATGCGCACGCCGGCACCGGCGGTGGCCCACGCGGCCTGAGGCCGGCGCGAACACCGCGGCGCGCTCGCCTTCACGGCCCGATGTAGCGCGAGCGCACCCACATGCGCTCGCCGCTGAGGCGCTGCTCGAGCGCATGGGCAATGAAGCCCACGCAGCGCGGCGCCATCAGCATCACCGTCGACGCTTCGCGCGGCGCGCCCAGCGCGCGGCGCAACGCCACCAGGCCGAAGTCGAGCGAGGGCTTCCAGCCCGTCAGCCGCTCGACCGCCGCGGCCATCGGCACCGGCGCGCCCCATTGCTCGACCAGCGCCAGCAGCGCCACTGCCCGTGGGTCGCCGGCCGGGTAGTACAGGTGGTCGAAACCGGGCAGTGTCTCGCCGCGGTCGAGCCGGGCGCCCAAGGCGGCGGCCTCGTCCGGCTGCGCCATCACCTCGTCCCACAAGGCTTCGACGCGGGCGCTGTCGCCGCCGTTGAAGGCGGCGCCGAGGTAACACAGCGCGCCCATCACCGACGCGCCGAGTGACGCGCCGACCGAGCTGAGCTGGCGCGCCGTCAGCGCGATCAGGTTCATCTCGTGCTCGGCCGACAGCACCAGCGCCTGCCGTACCAGCTCGGCGCCCCCATCCGGCAGGCCCCAGTGGGCGGCCAGCAGATCATGCGCCGGCCGGGCCGACGGCGCTTCGCCCAGAAAGCATGCCAGCGCGACCCGCAGGTGCTGGCCGCAGGCCCGCGCCAGCGCCTCGCCGTCGGGCAACCAGGCCGGCCCGTGCAACGCACTCTGGGCCATCGCCCAGCGCGCCAGGGTGCGCTCGGCCAGCGGCCAGCCGGCGGTGGCCTGCACGCTGGCCACCCAATCGTCACCAAGCGCCGGCACCGCGCCAGCGAACGGGTCGTGCGTGTCGAACTGCCACAGCCAGCGCGCCACGTCCTCAAGGCTGGCGCCATCGCGTGCCATCTCGGCCGCCGGCCGGCCGCGGTAGACCAGTTGCCCATCGACGATGCCCGAGACCGCCGAATCGAGCACCGGCAGCCCCTGCGTCAACGCGCCCTTGATCTGCTGCTCGCCGCGCCGGCCCTGGCCGCGGCGCTGCGCCAGCTGGTCGATCTCGAAGCTGGAGTAGCGGCTGGCGCGGGGGTCGGCCGGATCGGCCAGTGCGCTGAGCTGGTTGCGGCTGACGTAGGCATACAGCGTGGCCTTGCTGACGCCGAGCCGGCGGGCCGCGTCGTCGGCCGACAGCAGCTCGGTGCTGTAGGGAGTCAAGCCGGTGCGGTGCTTCATATATTGATGAAGTTGATCAAGATTGACGGAATCAACAGGGGTGGATTCAATCGCGGTTCCTTCCACACCCGCTCAGGGTTTTCACGTGCCGAATACCGCTGTCTCGCTGCCTGCCTGCCGTCGCCTGTCCGCCCTGACCACCAGCCTGTTGTGCGCCGCCTTGCCGGCCCACGCCGAACCCGCCGCCGAGGCGGCACCGGCCCAACGGGTCGAGGTGCGTGGTGCGGGTGAACTGCAAGCCCGGCGCGATGCGCTGGAGGCGCGCATCGTCGTCGGCCGCGACGAACTGCTGCGCCAGGGCGACAGCAACCTGGCCGACGCACTGCGCCGCGTGCCGGGCATCACCGTCAGCACCACCGGTGGCCGCGGCGCCGAGATCCGCATGTCGGGGCTGGGCGGCGGCTACACCCAGGTGCTGCTGAACGGCGAGCCGGTGCCGCCCGGCTTCTCGCTCGAAAGCCTGTCGCCTGAGCTGATCGAGCGCGTCGAGGTGTCGCGCAGCCCGAGCGTCGAGCAGAGCGCGCAGGCCATCGCCGGCAGCGTCAACATCGTGTTGCGCCGCAGCGCCCGCACGGCCCAGCGCGACATCAAGCTGGCCGGCGCGCGCGTGCTGGACCGGCCGACCGCCGCGGTCGACGGCAACATCGCCGACCGCGACGGCCCTTGGGCATGGGGGCTGGGCGTGGGGCTGGCCAGTGAAGACCAGGTCTGGCCGATGCGGCTGACGCTGCGCGCCACCGATGCCGGCGACCGGCTGGTGCAGGCCTACACGACCGACAAGCGCGAGTTCGACCGCAGCGACAGCCTGAACCTGACGCCGCGGCTGAGCTATGCGCCCAACGAGCACGACAGCTTCAGCACCGACCACCTGCTGCGCGTGCGCCGCAGCACCGGCGGTGCGCTCGATCGGCGCCACCCGCAGGCCGGCGACGACCCGGTCTTTGGCCGCAACGACCTGTACCTCGTGGCCGACATCTTTCAGTGGCGCGGCCGCCTGAGCTGGACACGCCAGCTCGACGACGGCGCCAAGATCGACGCGAAGCTGGGCGGCACCTACGCGCGGCGCGCGTCCGAGGCCGAGTTCGACGGTTGGGACACCGGCGGCACGCCGATCCGCGACGCACACGTGCACTCGCTGGCGGTCGACCAAGGCGCCAGCGCCGCCGGCAAGTACCGCCGCGCGCTGGGCGAAGCGCACGCGCTGACGCTGGGCTGGGACGGCGAGTACGGCCAGCGCGACGAAGACCGCATCCAACGCGAAAAGCAGCTGCCGCAAGGCCTGCCGGTGGAAAACCTCGACGAGGTCTACCGGGCCCAGGTCACCCGCCTGGCGCTGTTCGCGCAGGACGAGTGGGCGATCGACGCGCAGTGGAACGCCTCGCTCGGCGTGCGCTGAGAAGGTCTGCGCTCGGTCAGTGACGGTAACGTGTTCGATGGTGTGACCCGGCAGAGCGGCGTCTTCAGCCCGGTGCTGCGCACGGTGTGGAAACTGCCCGAGACCAAGGACCAGGTTCGCTTCGGCCTGGCCCGCACCTACAAGGCGCCGACGCCGCGCGAGCTGATGCCGCGCCGCTTCGTCGCCAACGAGAACAGCCCGACCACGCCCGACCTGCAGGGCAACCCGAACCTGCGGCCCGAGCTGGCGTGGGGGCTGGACGCGGCCTACGAGCACTACCTCGGCCCGGCCGGCATGGTCAGCCTGTCGGCCTACGCCAAGCGCATCCAGGACGTGATCCTCGATGAGCTGATCCTCGTGCACGACCCCGACGACGACCAGCCGCACTGGGTGCAGCGGCGCTCGAACCAGGGCGTCGCGCGGGTCTGGGGTGTCGAGCTGGAGACCAAGCTCGACCTGCGCAAGCGCTGGGCCGCGGCGCCGCCGGTCGAGCTGCGCGCGAACCTGGGCTGGAACCAGTCGCGCGTCGACGCGGTGCCCGGCCCGGACAACCGGCTCGCGCGGCAGACGCCGTACACATTGAACCTGGGCGCCGACTGGCGCAGCGACGGCGGCCTGTGGGCGGCGGGCGGCAACTTCAACCTGCAAGGCGGCGGGCCGGTGCGCCAGTCGGCCACGCGCTGGGGCGGCACCCCCACCAAGCGCTTGCTCGATGTCTACGCCTTGTGGAAGCCAGACAGCACGAACCAGTGGCGGCTGGCCTTCAACAACCTGCTGCACCAGGCCGAGGTGACCCCGGCGCGGGTCGAAGCCGACGGCCTCGGCTACCGTCAGACCGAGACACTGCGCACCGGGGTGGCCGTGCGCCTGAGCTGGGAGCACAAGCTGTAGACCCCCTTGGACAGGGGCCCCACGAGTGTGGGACGCATCCCCTGCGAATGAAGGGTGTCGCGTCGCCCGCTTGGTCTCAACAATCCGCCTCGCCTGCCGCATTCGTGTCGGCCGGTGGCGCCAGAAGGGCTTGAAGCCCACCGCGTCCCACCCAGCACATCAGGAGATTCCATGTCGTACCTTGCCAAGCTCTCCCTGGCTGCCGCCGCGGCCGCCTTCGCCTTCAGCGCCTACGCCGGTGGCGAGCCCCCGGGCGTCAACTCTGCCAAGAAGGTCTCGGCTGAAGCGATCAGCACCGCGCACAAGCTGCAGAAGACCTACTTCGACACCGACAGCGCCGCCGTCACGATCAACCCGGGCTTCAACGTCGTCGGCACCCAGCTGACGGTGAACTGCGCCAACACCGCCGGCTGCACGATCGCCGCCGACATGAACGCGCAACTGGGCGCCGTGGCGACCGAGAACGCGGCCGCGATCTGCCTGATGATCGACGGTGGCTACATCAACTGCCCGTTCAACGGCATCATCCGCGCCGGCAGCGGCTTCCAGGTCATGAACTACCAGACCTTCTCCAGCGTCGCGCTGGGCAGCCACACGGTCGAGATGCACGTCTACTCGACCCAGGCGACCACGCTGTACCGTTGGAACAAGGAAATCAAGCTGTATAAGCCTTGAGCCCCCACGGGCCCTTCCGGGCCCTGCCCCCCGAGGGGGCTCGCGCAGCGGACCGGCGAAGCCGGATCCGCGCACGCCACTTGATGGGCGGCGACGCTGCGCGCGCCTGGGGGCAAGTCGAGGCATGACGGGCATACTGCCGGCGCATGCCGCATGACTTCATTCTGTTCGACCTCGATGGCACGCTGAGTGATCCGCAGCTCGGCATTGGCCGCTCGATCAATCACGCGCTCGTGCGCCACGGTTTTGAGCCGTTGGCGGCGGGCGCGGTTTCGCGTTACATCGGGCCGCCGCTGGACGAGAGTTTTCGCGTCATCACCGGGCGTGACGACGACGTCACGATCCTGGCGCTGGTGGCGGCGTACCGTGAGCGTTATGGTGACGTCGGCTACGCCGAGAACCGGCTCTACGACGGCATCCCCGAGGCCTTGGCAGCGCTGGTTGACAGTGGCCTGCCGCTGGGGCTGTGCACCTCGAAGCGGCGCGACTTCGCGTGCAAGATCCTGGCCTTGTTCGGGCTCGATCACCTGTTCCGTTTCGTCGACGGGGGCGAGATCGGCGTGCACAAGTGGCAGCAGATCGAAGCGCTGCGCGCCGCCGGCCGGGTCGGCCCACGCAGCCTGATGGTCGGTGACCGCGCGGTCGACCTGATCGCCGCGCACCGCAACGGCCTGAGCGCCGCCGGCGTGCTGTGGGGCCACGGCAGCCGCGAAGAACTGCAGGCCGAGTCGCCGCGCTACCTGCTCGACGCGCCGGCGCAGATCACGCAGTGGTGCCAGCCGCAGGTGCTGGCATGACGGCGCCGACCGTCCGCCGCCTCGGCCCCGACGATGCCGCAGCCTTCCAGGCGCTGCGCCTGCAGGGGCTGCTCGAATGCCCGTCGGCCTTTGCGTCCAGCCACGCCGAAGAGGTGACGCTGCCGATGGCCACGGTGGCCGAGCGCCTGGCCGGCGACGGGCCGCTGGGTGTCTACGGGGCGTTCGACGCCACGGGCCGCCTGGTCGGCGTGGCCTGCCTGGGACGCGAATCGATGGCCAAGCTGGCGCACAAGGCGGTGCTGTGGGGCATGTATGTCGAGCCGGCTGCGCGCCGGCAAGGCCTGGCCGGCCGGCTGGTGGCCGAGGTGCTGGCCCAGGCGCGGCGCCTGGCGGGCGTGCGCCAGGTGACGCTGGGGGTGGAGTCTGGCAACACCGCGGCGCGTGCGCTCTACGCCTCGCTCGGTTTCGTCGCCTGGGGCACCGAGCCCGCAGCCACATGGGCCGACGGCCGCGCGTTCGATGAAACCTGGATGGTCTGTGCCTTGGCCGAGCCGCCCGCCGCCACCAGCGCAGCGGCTGCCCGTCCGGCGCTGGCGGTGATGATCCACAGCGCCGACCCCGAAGGTGCACGCGCCTGGTACCAGCGCCTGTGGCCGCAGGCGCAAGCCGTGCACGTGGCCGAGCCCCAGCCGTTCGACCTGCTGCTGCACGACGGCGTGCAACTCGAATTCGTGCCCGCCGATGCCAAGGTGGCCAGCGGCGCCGCCGGCTCGGTGGTCTATTGGCCGGTCGACGATTTCGAGGCGATGCGCACGCATGCCGAAGCGCTGGGCGCGCAGCTGTACCGGGGGCCGATGCGCATCGACGCCGGCCGCACCATGGCCCAGTTCAAGGACCCCTGGGGCAACCTGTTCGGCCTGCGCGGGGCCTGAGCGGCCCACGCATCACGCATCCGCATGACTCACTACGCCGACGGGCCCGACCTCACGGCCGGCCCGCCGCGCTGGCATCACCAGATGCGGATGCGATCTTCCGGCGCCTTGAACATCTTGTCGCCCACCTTGGTGCCGAAGGCTTCGTGGAAGCCGTCGTGGTTCACCGCCGCGCCGTTGGCGCGGAATTCGGGCGGTGAGTGCGGGTCGGTCGTCAGCAACTGCATCGCGCGCTCTTCACGCACCTTCTCGCGCCAGGCCTGCGACCAGCCGAGGAAGAAGCGCTGGGTGCCGGTGTAGCCCTCGATCACCGGGGCCGGCTGGCCCTTGAGTGAGCGCTGGTAGGCCTTGTAGGCGATCTGCAGGCCCGACAGGTCGGCGATGTTCTCGCCCAGCGTCAGCTTGCCGTTCAGGTGCTTGCCCGGCAGCGGCTCGTAGCTCTCGTACTGCGCGACCAGCTTGCTGCCGACCGCTTCGAAGGCCTTGCGGTCGTCGTCGGTCCACCAGTTGCGCAGCACGCCTTCGCCGTCGAACTGGCTGCCCTGGTCATCGAAGCCATGGCTGATCTCGTGGCCGATCACCGCGCCGATGGCGCCGTAGTTGACCGCGTCGTCGGCGGCCATGTCGAAGAACGGCGGCTGCAGGATCGCGGCCGGGAAGACGATCTCGTTCAGGCTCGGGTTGTAGTAGGCGTTGACCGTCTGCGGGGTCATGCCCCACTCGGCGCGGTCGACCTTCTTGCCGGCCTTGGCGGCGATGCGGTCCCACTCGAAGCGTGACGAGCGTTGCGCATTGCCCAGCGCGTCACCCGAGCGTACCTCGAGCTTGCTGTAGTCGCGCCACTGGTCGGGGTAGCCGATCTTGGTCATGTACTTGGACAGCTTGTCCTGCGCCTGCGCCTTGGTGGCCGGCGTCATCCAGGCGAGGCCGTCGATCGACTCCTTGTACGAGGCCAGCAGGTTGCCCACCAGCTCTTGCATGCGGGCCTTGTACTCGGGCGGGAAGTGCTTGGCCACGTAGAGCTGGCCGACCGCTTCGCCGAGCGCGCCGTTGACCTCGGTGATGCCTTGCTGCCAGCGCGGCTTCTGCTCCTTGGCGCCGGTCAGCGCAGTGCCGCGGAAGGCGAAGCGCGCGTCGCGGAAGGCCTGGGGCAGCACCGGCGCGGCGTCGTCCAGGCTGTGCAGCTTGAAGTACAGCTTCCAGTCGGCCAGCGGCACCTCGCCGTAGAGCTTGGCGATGGCGGTGGCGGCGCTGGGCTGCGACACCGACAGGCGTTCGACCTGACCCAGATGGGCGGCCTGCAGGAAGGTGGCCCAGTCCAGGCCCGGCGCGGCCTTGGCCAGCTCGGTCACCGTCATCGGGTTGTAGATCTTGACCGGGTTGCGGTTCTCGACCTTGTCCCAGTGCGCTTCGGCGATGCGGTATTCGATCGCCATCACGCGCTTGGCGGCGTCGCTCGGGTCTTTCAGGCCGGCCAGCGTGGCCAGCGTGGTCAGGTAGGTTTCGTAGGCGGCGCGGGCCTTGACGAAGCGCTCTTCTTCCTTCTTCAGGTAGTAGTCGCGGTCAGGCAGGCCCAACCCGCCTTGCCAGGTCAGCGCCTGGTTCATCGTCGGGTTCTTGAAGTCGGCCATCACCCACAGCTGGACCGGCGTCTCGATGCGGCCCTGCACCTTGCCCAGCCAGGTGGCCAGCTCCTTCGGTGTCTTGATCGCGTCGATTTCGGCCAGCGCCGGCTTGATCGGGGCCAGCCCGGCCTTGTCGATGGCCGCGGTGTCCAGGTAGGTGGCGTAGAAGGCGCCGACCTTCTGCTCGACGCTGCCGGGCTTGAGCTGCTGCTTGGCCAGTTCTTCGACGATCGCGCGGGCGCGCTGGTCGGACAGGTCGCGCAGCTGGATGAAGCTGCCGTACTCGGGCTTGTCGGCCGGGATCTCGGTGGTCTTCATCCAGCCGCCGTTGGCGGCGTGGAACAGGTCGTCCTGCGCACGCACGGCAGGGTCGAAGCCCGGGCGGTCCAGGCCCGCCACAGGGGCGGCGGCGAAGCTGGCCGTGGCCAGGTGAACGAGGACGGCGAGCGTCGACAGTCTCAGGGTTTTCATCAGCAGCGGCTTTCCAACAAGCGAAAGGCGCCGGGGATGGCGGCGCCAGGGGCAAACCCGGTGGGCGCCGGTGGGCGCTCGACGGGCGATGGGCACCTTAACTGCAAGCCGTTACCAACGCGATCCGGGAAAGGACGAAGCGACCGATCGGCGGGGTGAAGCGCCGAAAACCCGGATGAAATGCCGACGTGTTGCCGTGGGGCGGTGGCCTGGGCTTTCGACAAGCTCGGGGAAGGGAAGCACCCGCGCCCTGTCAAAGGCGCGCGAAGCGTCGCCGCCCGTCAAGTGGCGTGCGCGGATCCGGCTTGGCCGGTCCGCTGCGCGAGCCCCCTTGGGGGGCAGGGCCCGGAAGGGCCCGTGGGGGCCCTATTCCGCCACCCGTTTGGCCAGGTGCGCCAGCGCCTCTTCGACCTGGTCGACCAACACCAGGCACAGGTCGCCCGGCTCCAGCCGCGCCAGCGCGGTGTCGATGGCGATGAACTCGCCGGTGATCTCCTGGATGTGGCGGGTGCGTTGGGCCCCTTCGAGGCCCTGGCGCAGCAGCGCCAGCACCTCGCCGTCTTCACGGCCACGCTGGCAGGCGTCCTGGTACAGGATCACCTCGTCGAACGCGGTGCCCAGGATCTGCGTCTGCTCGCGGATGTCTTCGTCGCGCCGGTCGCCGGCGCCCGAGATCACGACCGAGCGGCGCTTGGCAGGCATCGCGCTGACCGCGGCCACCAGCGCACGCATCGCGTCCGGGTTGTGGCCGTAGTCGGCGATCAGCGTCGCGCCGCGGTAGTCCATCACGTTGAAGCGGCCGGGCGCGTTGTCGGCGTCGTTGACGAAGCTGGCCAGGCCCGATCGGATCGCGTCCCAGCTCAGCCCCACGCCCCAGGCGGCGGCGATCGCGGCCATCGCGTTGTCGATCTGGAAGCCGATCGTGCCGTGGCGCGTCAGCGGGATGTCGCGCAGCGCGACGAACTCGCGCCAGTTGCCTTCGGCGACGACGATCTGGTCACCCTCGACATAGACGCAGCGCTGGCCCTGCGCGCGGTGCGTGGCCAGCACCGGGTGGTGGCGGTCTTGCGCGAAATAGATGATGCCGCCGGGGCAGGTGGGCGCCATGTTGACGCAGTGGGCGTCGGTCGCGTTCAGCACCGCGTAGCCGGTGGGGGCCACGTTCTGCACGATCACGCGCTTCAACACCGCCAGGTCTTCGACCGTGGTGATGTAGTTCAGGCCCAGGTGGTCGCCGGCGCCGATGTTGGTCACCACCGCGACCTGGCAGCGGTCGTAGCCCAGGCCCTCGCGCAGGATGCCGCCGCGCGCCGTTTCGAACACCGCCGCATCGACCTGCGGGTTCATCAGCACGTTGCGCGCGCTCTTGGGCCCCGAGCAGTCGCCCGAGTCGATCTGGCGGCCGTTGACGTGCACGCCGTCGGTGTTGGTCATGCCCACGCGCAGCCCGCCGGCACCGAACAGGTGAGCGATCAGCCGCGTCGTCGTCGTCTTGCCGTTGGTGCCGGTGACGGCGATGACCGGGATGCGGCCGTCGTCACCCGGCGGGTACAGGTGGTTGATGATGGCTTCGCCAACCGCGCGGCCCTTGCCGTACGACGGCGACAGGTGCATGCGCAGGCCCGGCGCGGCGTTGACCTCGACCACGCCGCCGTGCTGCTCTTCGAGCGGGCGGATGACGGTCTCGCAGACCACGTCGACGCCGCAGATGTCCAGCCCCACCATGCGCGCCGCGGCCACTGCCCGCGCGGCGACCTCGGGGTGCACGTCGTCGGTGACATCAGTCGCGGTGCCGCCGGTCGACAGGTTGGCGTTGTTGCGCAAGACCACGCGCTGGCCCTTGGGCGGGATCGATTCGGGCGTCAGGCCCTGCATCGCCAGCCGCGCGACGGCGATGTCGTCGAAGCGGATCCTGGTCAGCGAGGTGGCGTGGCCGTCGCCGCGCTTGGGGTCGGCGTTGACCTGGTCGACCAGCTGGCGCACGGTGTGCACGCCATCGCCCGACACCTGCGGCGGGTCGCGCCGCGCTGCCGCGATCAGCTTGTTGCCGACCACCAGCATGCGGAAGTCGCTGCCGGGCAGGAACTTCTCGACCATCGGGTGGCCGATCTCCTCGGCCGTCTTGTAGGCGGCCGCCAGCGCTGCGGGGTCGACGATGTTGACCGTGACGCCCTTGCCCTGGTTGCCGTCCTGCGGCTTGCAGACCACCGGCCAGCCGATCTCTTCGGCCGCGGCGACCGCGTCTTCGATGCTGTCGACCGGCCGGCCCAGCGGCACCGGCACACCGGCGGCGCGCAGCAGGGTCTTGCACAGGTCCTTGTCTTGCGCGATCGATTCGGACACCGCGCTGGTCGAGTCGACCTCGGCGGCCCAGATGCGGCGCTGCTTGGCGCCCCAGCCGAACTGCACCAGGCTGCCGCTGGTCAGGCGGCGGAACGGGATGCCGCGGGCCACCGCGGCGTTGACGATCGAGCCGGTCGAGGGGCCCAGGCGGATGTCTTCGTCCAGCTCGCGCAGCGCGTGGATCGTGGCGTCGCCATCGAACGGTGCCACGCCTTCTTCGGCCAGCGCCGAGCGGATCAAGGCCTCGGCCGCTTCGAGCGCCTGGCGGCCGACCTTTTCTTCGCTGTACTCGACGACGACCTGGTACACGCCGGCGTCGACGGTCGCGGTGCAGCGGCTGAAGGTCACCGGGCAGCCGGCCTGCGTCTGCAGCGCCAGCGTCGCGGCTTCGAGCACATGGGCCAGCGAGGCCTCTTCGGGCCGGCGGCGCAGCGCGCCCAGGCCGGGGAACAGGGCGCGCAGCCGGGCCTCGAAGCCGGGCAGCGTGCTCAGCGCCCGCTCGGGCTCGGTGCACGAGACGATCGCCTCGACGGCGGTGTGGCGGCTCCAGAGGTTGGGGCCACGCAGGGTGCGGATGCGGGAGATTTCCATGGGGCGGTCTTGGTGTCGTGGGCGGCGGTGGCGTCAGGCGCGGGTCGGGCCGAGGTCGAAGGTTTCGACGCCGGCGGCGATCAGCTCGGGCGAGATGCCGAAGGCCCAGGCTGCGGCCACGGCGGCCAGCAGCGCCTCGGACAGTGGCGCGATCTCGGCCGGGTCGCCATGGCCGTGGCGTTGCAGGATGCCGTGCAGATCGGGCCCGGCATGTTCGCTGGCGCCGGTCATCAGCATCACGCGGCCGTTGCGCAGGATCGCCGCGCGGCCGCCGTCCAGGCTGTGGTCGCGCAGCAGCTGCGGGTCATCGCCGCCGCCGTCGACCGCGTAGTACAGCACCTCGCCGTCGCTCAGGTCGGCCAGCTCGGTGATGCGCGGGTCGTTGGCGTTCAGCACCGCGACGCCGTCGTCCAGCACCACGTCGATCTGCGTGCGCAGCACCTTGTAGAGCTGGTCGGACTCGCTGATGTCGTGCCGCTTCAGGTCGTGCGCGCCGTCGAAATCGGTCACCACGCCGACATGGCAGCGGTCGTACGGCAGGCCTTCGTCGAGGATCAGCGCCGGGCCGTTCTCGAACACCGCGGCCTGTGCGTCGCGGTTCATCAGCAGGCGGTGGCTGGCCTCCCAGTAGGCCGCGCTCTTGGCGACCGCCGGCTCGGTGCGGCGCTGGCCGACGAACAGGCCGTCTCGGCAGGCCAGCGCCGTGTGGCGGCCCGACAGGTGCACCAGCCAGGCGATCGCACGGGCGATCACGTGGGTGTTGCGGGTGCCGGCCACGCCGACGATCGGGATGCGGCCCGGGTGCGCGTCATGTTCGTCGCTCGGGAACAGCTGTTCGACGATCGCCTGGCCGACCGGGCGTGGCTTGCCGACGGCCGGCTTCAGGTGGCTCAGCAGGCCGGGGCCGGCGTTGACCTCGACCACCGCGCCGCCTTGCTCGTGCAGCGGGCGGCCGATGTCTTCGGCCACCACGTCGATGCCGGCGATGTCGAGCCCCACGGCCTGCGCGGCCAGCGACACGTAGTGGTCGACCTCGGGGTGGACATCGTCGGTGCAGTCGATCGCGACATTGCCGTTGCGCTGCACCAGCACGCGCTTGCCGGCCGGCGGCACCGAATCGGGCGTCAGGCCCTGGCGCTGCAGGTCGAGCAGCATCACGCCGTCTTCACGCGGGTTCAGCCGGTTCAGCGGGTGGTCTTCGGTGGTGCCGCGGCGCGGGTCGTTGTTGATCTGCTGGTCGACCAGGTCGGCCACGTTGTGCTGGCCGTCGCCGGTGATCCAGGCGGTTTCGCCGCGCGCCGCGGCGACGACGCGGCCGCCGACCACCAGCAGGCGGTGCTCCTGGCCGGGGATGAAGCGCTCGACCATCACCTCGCTGCCGTGGCGCGCGGCCACCTCGTAGGCGGCGTGCACGTCGGCTTCCTGCGTCAGGTCGAGCGTCACGCCGCGGCCGTGGTTGCCGTCGGTCGGCTTGACGACCACCGGCTGGTCGAAGTCTTGTGCCGCGCGCCAGGCATCGGCCGGGCTGGTGACGATCTCACCTTCGGGCACCGGCACGCCGCAGGCGGTCAGCAGGCTCTTGGTCAGGTCCTTGTCGCAGGCGATGGTCTCGGCGATCGCGCCGGTCAGGTCGGTCTCGGCCGTCCAGATGCGGCGCTGGCGGGCGCCGTAGCCCAGTTGCACCAGGTTGCCGTCGTTCAGGCGGATGTGCGGGATGCGGCGGTCGGTGGCGGCGGCAACGATGCAGGCGGTGGAGGGGCCGAGGTAGCAGTCGTCGATCGCGTCGCGCACCTTGGCGACCGCGGCGGTCACGTCGAACGGCTTGTCGTTGATCGCCGCCATCAGCAGCGCATGGCCCTCGGCCAGCGCCGTGCGGCCGACCTGTTCGTTGCGCGAACGGAACACCATGCGGTAGACGCCGTGCTGGCTGGTGCTGCGGGTCTGGCCGAAGCCGGTTGGCATGCCGGCCAGGTTCAGCAGCTCGATCACGCAGTGTTCCAGCACGTGGCCGGCCCAGGTGCCCTCACGCAGGCGCTGCAGGAAGCCGCCGCGTTCGCCCACGCCGCAGTGGTGCTCGGCCAACGCCGGCAGCAGCGTCAGCAGCCGGTCAGTGAAGCCGGGCAGCTTGTCGGACGGATGGTCTTCGAGCTCGCCCAGGTCGAGCCAGACTTCGAGCACCGAGCGGTAGGTCCAGATATTGGGGCCGCGCAGGTAGGTGATGCGCTGGAGCTGGATGTCGTTCTTCTGGGCGGTCATGGATGGGATTGCAGATGGGGCAGGCCGGGGAGCGCAAGTTGCCAACCGTTGCGCGAAGAGCGAATTTTGCGCCCGCCGCGCCCTGAGGGCTGCCTGGGGCTGGCACGGGGGAGGCGGCCGCCGCGCTTTCAAGGAAAATGCCGCGCTCAGCATGCAACACCCACAAAACACCCCGGCTGCCCCTGAGGCAGCGCCCCTGGCTGCCGGGGACAACGTGCTCGCCAGCCTCCAGGTTGACCTCGACGAGGGCCTGCACTTTTCCACCGGCCAGCTGGTGCTCAGCGAGCGTGCATTGTTGGCGCGCCTGGGGCCGGCCGGCAGCTGGCAGCGCCACGAGCTGGCGCCCGGCCTGACGCTGCGCCACCACGACCACGCGGGCGTCGGCACGCTGGAACTGGCCGACGAGCACCGGCTGATCGCCCGCTGGCGTTTCACGCTGGGGGTGAATGTCCAGGCGCTGCGGCTGGTCAAGCGTTTCGAACAGTTGCAACAAGCCCGCGCCCTGGGCGTGGCACCCGAGGGCGACGACCCGACCCGCTGCCCGACCTGCCGCGCCCCGCTGCCGCCCGACAGCGACGAGTGCCCGATGTGCACCCGCGAGCTGACCGAGCCGCCATCGACCTGGGTGCTGCTGCGGCTGTGGCGCTTTGCCAGGCCCTACCAGTGGAAGCTGCTGGCCGGTTTCCTGCTGACGCTGGCCTCGACCGGTGCGCACCTGGTGCCGCCTTACCTGACCATTCCGCTGATGGACGAGGTGCTGATCCCGTTCCAGAACGGGCAGAAGATCGATCCGAACTACGTGATGCTGCTGCTGTTGGGCCTGCTGGGCTCGGCGCTGGTGGCCTGGAGCCTGGGCTGGGCGCGGACCTGGCTGCTGGCGATCGTCTCTGAGCGTATCGCGGCCGACCTGCGCGTGGGCGCGTTCGAGCACCTGCTGCAGCTGTCGCTCGACTACTTTGGCGCCAAGCGCACCGGCGATCTGATGAGCCGGATTGGCTCCGAAACGGATCGGATTTCAGTGTTCCTGTCGCTGCATGCGCTCGATTTCGCGACCGACGTGCTGCTGCTGGGCATGACCTCGGCGATCCTGTTCTCGATCAACCCGTGGCTGGCGCTGGTGACCTTGCTGCCGCTGCCGTTCATCGCCTGGATGATCCACATGGTGCGCGACCGCCTGCGCACCGGCTTCGAGAAGATCGACCGCGTCTGGGGCGACGTGACCAACGTGCTGGCCGACACCATCCCCGGCATCCGGGTGGTCAAGGCCTTTGCACAGGAGGCGCGCGAGGCCGGGCGCTTTCGCGACGCCAACAAGCAGAACCTGGTCGTCAACGACCGGCTGAACAAGACCTGGAGCCTGTTCGGGCCGACCGTGTCGCTGCTGACCGACATCGGCCTGCTGGTCGTCTGGGGCTTCGGCATCTGGCAGGTCAGCAAGGGCCAGATCACCGTCGGTGTGCTGACCGCGTTCATCGCCTACATCGGCCGCTTCTACGGCCGGCTCGACTCGATGAGCCGCATCGTCTCGGTCACGCAAAAGGCCGCTGCCGGTGCCAAGCGCATCTTCGACATCCTCGACCATGTCTCGAACGTGCCCGAACCGGCCAACCCGGTGCGGCTGACCGAGCTGCCCGGCGGCGCGCTGCAGGGCGGCGTGACGATGGACGGCATCGGCTTTCGCTACGGCAACCGCTCGGTGATCCGCGGGCTGAACCTCGAGATCAAGCCGGGCGAGATGATCGGCCTGGTCGGCCACAGCGGCTCGGGCAAGAGCACGCTGGTCAACCTGATCTGCCGCTTCTACGACGTGACCGATGGCCGCATCCTGGTCGACGGGGTCGACATCCGGCGCTTCGCGGTGTCCGACTACCGGCGCCACATCGGCCTGGTGCTGCAAGAGCCTTTCCTGTTCTTCGGCACCGTGGCCGAGAACATCGCCTACGGCAAGCCCGAAGCGACCCGCGACGAGATCGTCGCCGCCGCACGCGCTGCGCACGCGCACGAGTTCATCCTGCGGCTGCCGCAGGGCTACGACTCGCTGGTCGGCGAGCGGGGCCAGGGTCTGTCGGGCGGCGAGCGCCAGCGCATCTCGATCGCCCGTGCGCTGCTGATCGACCCGCGCCTGCTGATCCTCGACGAGGCCACCTCGGCGGTCGACACCGAGACCGAGAAAGAGATCCAGAAGGCGCTCGACAACCTGGTCAAGGGCCGCACCACGATCGCGATCGCGCACCGCTTGTCGACGCTGCGCAAGGCTGACCGGCTGGTCGTGATGGACCGCGGCGAGGTGGTCGAGGTCGGCCCGCACGACGAGCTGATGGCCCGGCAGGGCGCCTACTGGCGGCTGTACGAAGCCCAGGCCCGCAAGGCCGAGGCCGAGGGCAGCGACCACGACGCGGTGCTGATCGCCAGCACCTTGCCGCAGCCGTCGGCGCATGTGGAGGTGACCCCATGAGTGCCACCGGATCGGACATGGCGACCTTTCAGCTGGCGCGCGACGCGCTGGGCCGGCTGGTCTTCACCGGGGCCGACGGGGCCGTGCACGAGGGCGTCACGCCGGTGCGCGCCTTCCCGATCGGCGCACCAGACGACGGCCTGTCGCTGGTCAGCGCCGAGGGCCGCGAGCTGGCCTGGGTGCCGCGCCTGGCGGCTCTGCCGCCGGCCCTGCGCACGCTGCTGAGCGAAGAGCTGGCCAGCCGCGAGTTCACGCCCGAGATCAAGCGCCTGCTGGCGGTGTCGACCTTCTCCACCCCCAGCACCTGGGACGTCGACACCGACCGCGGCCCGACCCAGCTGGTGCTGAAAGGCGAAGAAGACATCCGCCGCCTGCCGGGCAGCCGCGCCGCGCTGCTGATCACCAGCGGCCACGGCATCGTCTTCAAGGTGCCGGACCTGCTGGCGCTGGACCGGCACTCGAAGCGGCTGCTCGAACGATTCCTCTGACCCCGGTCGGGATGCGTGCCAGAGAGGCTATGTTCCAGGCTCGCGCAGAAGCCTTGTTCCAGGCGCGCGCAGCGCCGCCGTCCGTCAAGTGGCGTGCGCGGATCCAGCTTTGCTGGTCCGCTGCGCGAGCCCCCTCGGGGGGCAGGCCCCCAGAGGGGCCGTGGGGGCTAATTCACCCCGCCCTGACGAGCTGCATCAGCTTGCGGATGTCGATCGGCTTGGTGAACCAGTGGTCGACCAGGTCGAAGGTCGCGGCCACGGTCTTGTCGGCCGGGCTGCCGCCGGTGATCGCGATCAGCACGATGTCGTTGCCGTGGCGGTCGCGCAGGCGCTGGGCCAGGGTCAGGCCGTCGAGGCCCGGCATCTGGATGTCCAGCAGCACGCAGTGCGGCTCGAAGCTTTCGATCAGGTCCAGCGCGCTCAGGCCGTCGCTGGCCGAGCGCACCACGCAGCCGTGGTCTTCCAGCGCGGCGACCAGCGAGGCGACCGCGTCCGGGTAGTCGTCGATCACGACGATGCGGGTCTCGTCGTCGTCGCTGCGGTCGGCGGTGTCGCTCATCGGTGCACGTCCACCACGGTGCGCCCGCGGATGCGGCCGGCGAGCAGGTCGTTGCTGGCCTGCACGATGTCGCTCAGCGCCACCTCGTGCGTCATCTGTGCCAGCTGAGCCGGCTTCAGGTGGGCGGCCAGCAGCGCCCAGGCCTGCTCGCGCGCCGGGTTGGGCTGGAACACGCAGTTGACGCCATACAACGTGACGCCGCGCAGGATGAACGGCATCACCGTGCCCGGCAGGTCGCTGCCGCCGGCCAGGCCGCAGCCGGCGACGGCGCCGTTCCAGCGGGTCTGCGCCAGCGCATTGACCAGCGTGTGGCTGCCCACCGAGTCGACCACGCCGGCCCAGCGCTCGCTCTGCAGCGGCTTGCCGGGTGACGACAGTTCGTGGCGGTCGACGATGTGGCGCGCCCCCATCAGCCGCAGGTAGTCGGCTTCCTGCGGGCGGCCGGTGGACGCGGTGACGGCGTAGCCCAGGCCGGCCAGCAGCGCCACCGCCACCGAGCCGACGCCGCCGGTCGCGCCGGTGACCAGCACGTCGCCGTCGCCGGGCTTCAGGCCGTGTTTTTGCAGTGCCATCACGCACAGCGCGGCGGTGTAGCCGGCGGTGGCCACCACCATCGAGTCGCGCGTGGTGAACGGTTCGGGCAGGCGCAGCAGCCAGCCGGCCTTCAGGCTGGCTTTCTCGGCCAACCCACCCCAGACGGTTTCGCCCATGCCCCAGCCATTGACGACCACGCGGTCACCCACCTGCCAGGCCGCGTCGGTGCTGTGCTCGACCACGCCGGCCAGGTCGATGCCCGGCACCATCGGCCAGCTGCGCACGATCGCACCGCGCCCGGTCACCGCCAGCGCGTCCTTGTAGTTGAGGCTCGAATAGTCGACGCGCACCCGCACATCGCCCGGCGGCAGCTCGGCCTCGTCCAGCGCGACGAACGCCGCGTGGGTCTGCTTGTCTTGCTGGGTCAGCATCAGGGCTTTGAACATCAGGTCATCTCCGGTGGCAATTGCGGTGCCCTGCTGGCGAACGGCGCGTCGATCGTCACGTCGCCGTCGGGCAGCGCCACGCAGGGCAGGATCCAGCCCTCGGCCTTTTCTTCGGCCAGCAGGCCGGGCCAGTCAATGCGGTAGTGCACGGCGCCTTGCAGCAGTTTGCATCGGCAGGCGCGGCAGCTGCCGTTGCGGCACGAGCGCGGCAGGCGCACCCCCGCGGCCTGAGCCGCTTCGAGCAGGCTCTGGCCTGGGGCGATGGGCACCACCCAGCCTTGCGGCGCGATGAGCAAACTAGGGGAGGGGGAGCGCGCTTGCACCGGCCCGATGCTAGCCTTCCCATCCCGAAATGACGACAAGGCGCAGGAGCCATGGGCCCTTTGCATGGACTGCGGGTGATCGAGCTGGCCAGCATCGGGCCGGGCCCGATGTGCGCGATGCTGTTGGCCGACCTCGGCGCCGAGGTGGTGCGAATCGACCGGCTCGAGCCGAGCGGGCTGGGCGTGCCGGTCGACACCCGCTTCGACGTGCCCGGTCGCAGCCGGCGCTCGATCGCGCTCGACCTCAAGAGCGACGGTGGCCGCGAGGCCGCGCGCCGGCTGATCGGCTCGGCCGATGTGCTGATCGAAGGCTGGCGCCCCGGCGTGGCCGAGCGCCTGGGGCTGGGGCCCGAAGACTGCCACGCCCGCCACCCCGGCCTCGTCTACGGCCGCATGACCGGCTACGGCCAGAGCGGCCCGCTGGCGCAGACGGCCGGCCACGACATCAACTACATCGCGCTGACCGGTGCGCTGCACGCCATCGGCGGCCACGAGGGCCCGAAGGCGCCGGTGCCGCCGCTGAACCTGGTCGGCGACTATGGTGGCGGTGCGCTGTACCTCGCGGTCGGCGTGCTGGCGGCGCTGTTCGAGCGCCAGCGCTCGGGCCGCGGCCAGGTGGTCGATGCGGCGATGGTCGACGGCGTCGGCTCGCTGATGGCGCTGTTCCACGGCCTGGCCGCCGGCGGGCTGTGGGACGAGAAGCAGCGCGCCGCCAACCTGCTGGACGGCGGCGCGCCGTTCTACGCCACCTACGAGACGGCCGATGGCGGCTGGCTGGCGGTCGGTGCGCTGGAGCCGAAGTTCTTTGCCGAGCTGGCGCAGCGCATCGGGCTGGACGCACGTTTCGTGCAGCGCCAATACGACCGCCGGCTGTGGCCCGAGATGCGCGAAGCGCTGGCCACCCTGCTGCGCGGGCGAACCCGTGACGAGTGGGCGGCGGTGTTCGACGGCAGCGATGCCTGCGTCACGCCGGTGCTGTCGATGACCGAGGCCATGCAGCACCCGCAGGCGCAGCAGCGCCAGTCGTTCGTCGAGGTCGACGGTGTGGCGCAGCCGGCCCCGGCGCCGCGCTTTGGCCGCAGCCGGCCCGGCGCGCCGCGGCCGGCGCCGGCGATCGGCCAGCACACCCGCGAGCTGCTGGCCGAGGCCGGCTACAGCGAGGCCGAGATCGCCACGCTGCTGGCAGCAGGAAGCGCCAGGCAGACAATGCCGGCATGAGTGCCATCGCCGCTGTTGACAAGCCCGCCCGCCCCGACGATCGCGACGCCGAGGGCGCCCGCCGCGCCGCCAGCGTGATCGTGCTGCGTGACGGCGCCGACGGCGCGCCCGAGGTGCTGCTGCTGCGCCGCGCCGAGCGCGCCGACGACATGCGCAGTGGGGTCTGGGTCTTCCCCGGCGGCGTGCTCGATGCCGAAGACGAAACCTTGGCGGCCCGTTGTGATGGCGACACCGAGGCCCACGCGAACGAGCGGCTGGGCCTGGACACTGGCGCGCTGGCCTACAGCGTGGCGGCGCTGCGCGAGTGCTTCGAAGAGGTCGGCCTGCTGTATGCCAGTGCCGGCGATGTCGACGGCGCCGCGCGTGAGCGCGCGCTGGTGCGCCGCGGCGAAGATTTCGTCGCGCTGTGCGAGCGCCACCACCTGCGGCTGGACGCCGGCGCCTTGGCCTACCACAGCCACTGGCTCACACCGCCGGGCATGCCCAAGCGTTTCGACACCCGCTTCTTCGTCGCCCGCGCACCGCAAGGCCAGGCGCCGGTCGTCGACGCGGGCGAGGCGCTCGAGGCGGCCTGGTTGACGCCGGCGCAGGCGTTGGAAAAACAGCGGGCCCTGAAGCTGCTGCCGGTGACCCGCGAAACGCTGAAAGACCTGGCCCGCTTCGCCAGCGTGGCTGACTGCCTGGCCGATGCCCGCGCCCGCCGCCAGCCGCCGCGCATGATGCCGCGCCTGGGCCGCGACGCCGCCGGCAAGGTGCGGCCCGTGCTGCCCGGCGAATGGGCCTATGCCGAGATCGCGCGGCTCGACCCGCCGGGCCTGGGCAACGTCTGTTTCGAGCTGCCGGCGCTGCAGCCGGTGCGCCTGTCCGACCGGGTCACCCGCATCACCTGTGCCAACGGCTCGGTGATGACCGGCCCCGGCACCAACACCTACCTGGTTCGCTCGCCCGGCAGCCAGGAGGTGACAGTGCTCGACCCCGGCCCTGCCGACGCCCACACCGACGACCACCTGCAGGCGGTGGTGGCAGCCGCGGCACCGGGCAAGATCGTGCGCATCGTCGTCACCCACACCCACAAAGACCATTCGCCGGCCGCGCTGCGGCTGGCGGCCTTGACCGGTGCGCCGCTGATCGGCCGCGTCGCCGCGCACCCCGAATGGCAGGACACCACCTTCCACCCGCAGCACACGCCGGTCGACGGCGAGCGCCTGGCGCTGGGCCCTGGCGCCACGTTGCGCGCGGTGGCCACGCCGGGCCATGCGTCGAACCATGTCTGCTGGCTGCTCGAAGAAGAAGGGCTGCTGTTCACCGGCGACCATGTGATGCAGGGCTCGACCGTCGTCATCAACCCGCCGGACGGCGACATGGCGACCTACCTCGCGTCGCTGGAAAAGCTGCTGGCGATCGACGGCCTGCAGTGGTTCGCGCCCGGCCACGGTTTCCTGATGGCAGAGCCGCAGGCCGAGGTGCGCAGGCTGGTGCTGCACCGCCTGGCGCGCGAGGCCAAGGTCGCGGCCGCGCTGCAGGCGGCCGCCAGCAGCACCGCAGAGGAGCTGGTGCCGACCGTGTACGGCGACGTGCCGAGCTCGCGCCATGCGATCGCGGCGCGCTCGCTGACGGCCCACCTGATCAAGCTCGAGCAAGACGGCCGCGCCGCCCGTGAGGCCGGGCTCTGGCATTGGCGGCAAGAGGCCCGCGCATGAGCGGCGGCGGCTGCGTGGCGCAGCGGGTGGCGGCCAGCCCCAAGCGCGAATGACGAGCCCCTTGGCGCTCACGGTTCACGACCAGCCCTGGCGCGAGGCTGCGCGGGTCGTCGACGAGGGCCTGGGCCAGGCCAACGAACAGGCCGCGCCCTTGCACGAGGTGCAGGCCTTGCAGTGTTTCGTCTGCACGCCCGCGGGCGAGGTGGTGGGCGGCGCCGTCGGCCGCACCTGGGGCCGCTGCGCCGAGCTGCAGCAGCTGTGGGTCTCGCCTGCGCTGCGCCGCCAGGGGCTGGGCGCGCGGCTGGTGCGCGCGTTCGAGCAACGGGCGTCCGAGCGTGGGTGCCGGCTGTGTTACCTGGAGACCTTCAGCTTCCAGGCACCGGCGTTGTACCGTTCGCTCGGCTACGAGGCCGTGGCCACGATCGAAGGTTTTGGCGACGGCATCACCAAGCACCTGATGACGCATGCATGGCCGGCGCCCTGAGCGCCGAGCGTTGAAACGAGGAACACGACCGTGGGTTATGCCTTGTCCTGGTTAGCAGTGCGCGGCAGGTTGCCCGAGCAGGTGCTGGCCGACCTGAACGCCACGCCGACCGGCGCCGAGATCGACTTCGCCGAGCGGCGCCTGGGCGGGTGCCGGCTGCGCAGCGGCTGGTACGCCGTCTTCGCCAAGCAGACCGACCACGCGTGGATGGATCCCGACACGCTGGGCCTGCTGTCGGCCAGCGCCGAGTTGCTGGCCTGCACGGTCGACGAGCACCGGCTGTTCACCAGCGCCGAGCTGTGGCGCGCCGGCGAGCAGGTCTGGCAGGTGTTGCACGACGGCCAGCAAGGGTACGACCACCTGCGCATCGTCGGCCAGCCGCCGCCGCCCTTTGCCGGCATCGCGGTCGACCACCGCCGGTTGCAAGCCGCGGCCGGCGGCGCCAAGGCGGCGATCGACCACCTGTTCCAGGTGCCGCCGAAGCTGGCGCAGCGCGTGACCGGCTTCAAGCACGACGAGGGCGACGCCGGCGCCGAGGCGCGCTGGGCCGAGCTGCACGACGGGCCGGTGCTGCCCAAGCCCGCCGAGGCGCCCAAGCCGTGGTGGAAACGCTGGTGAGCCCACCACCCACCATGTGCGTGGGCTAGACTCGCGCCCCGCTGTCGTTGCGGGCTCGGTGGGGGCTTGAAAGCCTGCCGGGCCGGCCCCATGTCCCGCCGGTGCGCGCCGCTTGCCGTTGTGTTGCGTTGCTGGCGCGCCTGACCCGCCAACCCTGTCGCCAACCACCATGAGCAAGCACACCCACGCCTTCCAGGCCGAAGTCAAGCAGATCCTGCACCTCGTCACCCACT
The DNA here is from genome assembly GCF_041914305.1 of Ideonella sp. Classification (NCBI taxonomy): domain Bacteria; kingdom Pseudomonadati; phylum Pseudomonadota; class Betaproteobacteria; order Burkholderiales; family Sphaerotilaceae; genus Ideonella; species Ideonella sp. Next base: position 29,337 of record NZ_JAYSDQ010000024.1, on the reverse strand, counting down.
CGCTGTACTCCAACAAGGAGATCTTCCTGCGCGAGCTGGTGTCCAATGCGTCCGACGCCTGCGACAAGCTGCGCTTCGAGGCGCTCGACAAGCCCGAGCTGTTCGAAGACCAGCCCAACCTCGAGATCCGGGTGCTGTTCGACGCCGAGGCGAAGACGGTCACGATCCGTGACAACGGCGTCGGCATGAGCGCGGAAGAAGCCGCGGCCCACCTGGGCACGATCGCCAAGAGCGGCACGCGCGAGTTCATGGCCAAGCTCGAAGGCGACAAGAAGAAAGACGCCAACCTGATCGGCCAGTTCGGCGTCGGCTTCTACTCGGGCTTCATCGTCGCCGACCGCATCACGGTCGAATCGCGCCGCGCCGGCCTGCCCGCCAGCGAAGGCGTGCGCTGGAGCTCGGAAGGCACCGGCGAGTACGACCTGGAGACGATCGACAAGCCCGTGCGCGGCACCGACGTGATCCTGCACCTGCGCGACGAAGAGGCCGAGTTCCTGGCTGCTTGGAAGTTGCGTTCGATCATCTCGAAGTACTCCGACCACATCTCGCTGCCGATCCTGATGCGCAAGGAGGAGTGGGACAAGGACGCCGCCAAGTACGTCGCCAAGGACGAGTGGGAAACCGTCAACAAGGCCGCGGCGCTGTGGGCCCGGCCCAAGAGCGAGGTCACCGACGCCGAGTACCAGGAGTTCTACAAGCAGCTGAGCTACGACGCGCAAGCGCCGCTGGCCTACACCCACAACCGGGTCGAGGGCCGCAGCGAATACACCCAGCTGCTGTACATCCCGGCCAAGGCGCCGTACGACCTGTGGAACCGCGACAAGCGCGGCGGCGTCAAGCTCTACGTCAAGCGCGTCTTCATCATGGACGACGCCGAGGCGCTGATGCCGGTCTACCTGCGCTTCGTGAAGGGCGTGATCGACTCGGCCGACCTGCCGCTGAACGTCAGCCGCGAGCTGCTGCAGGAAAGCCGCGACGTGAAGGCGATCCGCGAAGGCTCGACCAAGCGCGTGCTGGGCATGCTCGAAAGCCTGGCCGACAGCGACTCGGCCGACGACAAGGCCAAGTACCAGGCGTTCTGGAACGAGTTCGGCGCGGTGCTGAAAGAAGGCATCGGCGAAGACCACCAGAACCAGGAGCGCCTGGCCAAGCTGTTCCGCTTCGCCTCGACCCACGCCGACGAAGGCGTGTCGCTGGCCGACTACGTCAAGCGCATGAAGGAAGGCCAGGAGGTGATCTACGTGATCACCGCCGACACGCTGGCCGCCGCCAAGTCCAGCCCGCAGCTCGAGATCTTCCGAAAGAAGGGCCTGGAGGTGCTGCTGCTGACCGACCGCGTCGACGAGTGGCTGCTGTCGCACCTGCACGAGTTCGACGGCCACACGCTGCAAAGCGTGGCCAAGGGCGCGTTCGACCTCGGCAAGCTGCAGGACGAAGAAGAGAAGAAGCAGGCCGAGGCGGTGGCCGAAGCCTTCAAGCCGGTGCTGGAGCGCTTGAAAGAGACGCTGAAGGACCGCGCCAAGGACGTGCGCGTGACGACCCGCCTGGTCGACTCACCCGCCTGCCTGGTCGTCGAAGAGGGCGACATGAGCGCCCACCTGGCGCGCCTGCTGAAGCAGGCCGGCCAGGACGCACCGTCGTCCAAGCCGGTGCTCGAAGTGAACCCCGAACACGCGCTGGTCAAGCGCCTGGACAGCGACCCGCGCTTCGACGACCTGGCGCAGATCCTGTTCGACCAGGCGCTGCTGGCCGAGGGTGGGCAACTCGAGAACCCGGCGGCGTATGTGCAGCGGGTGACGAAGCTGCTGGCGTCCTAACCTGACGAGTCCTGCATCCGCTCGACCTGCTCGCGCAGGTCGGCGGCCTGCTGGCTCCAGTACGACGGGCTGGCGAACCACGGGAATGCGATCGGGAAGGCCGGGTCGCGCCAGCGTTCGGCCAGCCAGGCGCTGTGGTGGACCATGCGCAGTGTGCGCAGCGGCTCGATCAGCAGCAGCTCGCGGTCGTCGAAATCCATGAAGTCGCGGTAGCCGTCGAGCAGGTGGTGCAGCGCGGCGTCGACGGCGCTGCGCTCCCCGGGCAGCAGCATCCACAGGTCCTGGATCGCCGGGCCGGTGCAGCAGTCGTCGAGGTCGACGAAATGCGGGCCGGCGCCCACGCCTTCGTCGCGCCACAGCACGTTGCCAGCGTGGCAGTCGCCGTGCAGGCGCAGGTGGCGGATCGTGCCCAGGCGCTCGAACGCACGGTCGACCTCTTCCAGGGCCGTGGCGCTGGCGTTGATCCAGCCGCGGTCGATCTCGGGGTCGACGAAGCCCAGCTCGATCAGGCGCTGGCGCGGCTGGTGGCCGAAGGTCTGGGCGTCGAGCGTGCGGCGGTGGCTGAACCGGCCGCGGGCGCCCACCTGGTGCATGCGGGCCAGCAGACGGCCGGTCCAGGCCAGGGTGTCGGGCCGTTCCAGCTCGGGGGCGCGGCCGGCCCAGCGTTCGCTGACCGCGAGCCGGAAGACGCGGCCCGGGGCGGCCTCGTAGTGGCCGAGCGTCGGCGTCTCGGCCGACACCGTCATCGCCGGGCCGGCCGCCACCAAGGGCAGCGGCGGCACGATCGGCAGCTCGGCCTCGGCCAGCTCGGCCGCGAAGCGGTGTTCTTCGGCGATCTGCGCGTCGCTCCAGCGGCCGGGGCGGTAGAACTTGGCGACGACCACGCGGCCATCGTCCAGCGGCACCTGGTAGACCCGGTTTTCGTACGAGTTCAGCTGCAGCAGCCGACCGTCGCAGGGAAAGCCGGCGTCCTGCAGTGCCCCCAGCACGGTGGCGGGGTCCAGGTCGGCGTAGGGCGCTTCGGTGCGGTGCTCGGACATCGGCGCATGGTAAGCGCCGCGTGCCCGAGGGTTATTCGAGTGCTATTCGATCGTCGAATCGCGCACCTTGCGGATGCCGGCCTTGATTTCGCCGAACAGGTGGCGCAGCTGGTCCACCCGCTGGGCGTTGCTCTTGAGCTGGTAGTCGATCTCGGCCGCCTGGCTCTCGACCATTTCCTCGATCACCGAGCCCAGGGTCTCGGGCGGCAGCCGCAGCCGGGCTTCGGCCTCGCCGCCTTCACGCTCGACCGTGGCGCCGGCCTTGCGCACGATCTTCAGCATGGCGGCGTTTTCGCTCAGCGCATGGATGATCATCGTGTCGACCCCGCGGTTGCGGGCGTGCAGCATCGCGTGGTCGAACAGCCGCGCGCCGTAGCCGCGGCCGCGGGCCTTGGGCAGCACCGACACGCCGAATTCGGCCGCCTGGCGCAGCCGGTTCGAATTCGGCAGGTAGGCCAGGTGGGCCTGCGCGATCAGCTCCAGCCGGCGGTTGAAGATGCCGAACACCTCGTCGCGATCGAAGTCGAGCAGGTCGACATAGCGGCTGACCTGGACGTCGCTGGCCGCATAGCCAAAGCGCAGGTAGCGGTCCTCCGGGGCCAGCGACAGCAAGTGAGCAAGCACTCTCGGCCGATGGCGTTGCGCCAGGGAGCGGATCGGAATCCACCGGAAAACGTCTGGCGCGGTGGTGGCCGGGGGAGTGGCCGCGGTGGTGGCCGTATGGCTGCCCGGGGGCTGCGTGGTGTGCGGGGTGGGCACGGCGGCAGGCTCGGGGCGATCTTCGGGTTGGCCCATGAATGGCCCTCCAGGATCTTGGTGATAACCCTAGTCTATCGGGGTCCATTAAGGAGCGGGCTCCAATGCCCTGCGATGGTGACGACCCGCCCGCTTGGCGAACCGGTCGACTGCGGTATACTCGCGGGCTTTCCCGTTATTCGGCGGGGAGAACGGGCTTTGCCCGTGTGGTGTGGGCCTTCGGGCCATGCGCGCCGCGCGGCCAAGGTACCCGGTGTGCCTGAGAGGTCGCCGGCCGGGCCTGCTGTTGAAGCGGGCCGGGCCTCCAAGCGGCGCCGAAGGAAGCCGGACGAGCCGTTCAGACAGCCGTTTTTTCTCTCATCAAGAGACCCTCATGAAGACCTTCAGCGCCAAGCCGGCCGAAGTGACGCACGAGTGGCTTGTGATTGACGCCACCGACAAGGTGCTCGGACGTGTTGCCAGCGAAGTGGCACTCCGTTTGCGCGGCAAGCACAAGGCCATCTACACGCCTCACGTCGACACCGGTGATTTCATCATCGTCCTGAACGCCGACAAGATCCGCGTCACTGGCAACAAGGCCAATGACAAGATCTACTACCGTCACTCGGGCTTCCCCGGCGGCATCTACGCCACGAAGTTCAAGGACATGCAAGCCAAGCATCCGGGCCGCGCCCTGGAGAAGGCCGTCAAGGGCATGCTGCCCAAGGGCCCGCTCGGCTACGCGATGATCAAGAAGCTGAAGGTGTACGCGGGCGACACGCACCCGCACGCCGCCCAGCAGCCCAAGGCGCTGGAAATCTAAGGAGCGGTGATGATCGGTAATTGGAACTATGGCACCGGCCGCCGCAAGTCTTCGGTCGCCCGCGTGTTCATCAAGAAGGGCACCGGCCAGATCGTCGTCAACGGCAAGGCCGTCGACGAATATTTCGGCCGTCAGACCTCGATCATGATCGTCAAGCAGCCGCTGCTGCTGACGGGCAATGGCGAGGCCTTCGACATCAAGGTGAACGTGCACGGTGGCGGTGAATCCGGCCAGGCCGGCGCCGTCCGCCACGGCATCACCCGCGCGCTGATCGACTACGACGCGGCGCTGAAGCCTGACCTGAGCCGTGCTGGCTTCGTGACGCGTGACGCGCGTGAAGTCGAACGTAAGAAGGTCGGTCTGCACGGCGCTCGTCGCCGCAAGCAGTTCAGCAAGCGGTAATCTCCGCCTCAACGACACGTTCGTTGTACCAACGAAAGGCCGCTCATGCGGCCTTTCGCGTCTTCAGGCCCCGTTCACCTCCGGACACGATGCGCTTCAAGCTGTTGCGTCGCCGCCTGTCGATCAGTGCTCCGCGCATGATCGTGCGCAGCCATCTGCCCTGGCCGCTGCGCTGGGCCCTGTACGCGGTCGCGCTGGGTTTCTCGGCCGCCATCGCCTTGTGGGCCTTCGAGTTCGGCAAGGACATCGCCGGCCTGGACCGTGGTTCGAAGGCAGAAGTGGCCCGGCTCAAGGCCGAGCTGGACGGCCTGAAGGACGAGTCGGAGCGTGCCCAGGCGATCGCCAACACCGCAGACAGCCTGCTGAAGGCTGAAAAGGTGGCGCAAGAGCGGCTGGCCGCGCAGCTGAAGCAGGCCGAGGCCGAAAACCTGGCGTTGAAGGCCGATCTGGGCTTCTTCGAGCGCCTGCTGCCGGTTGCCGGGGGCGCCGCGTCGGGCAGCGCGCTGGCGGTGCGGGGCTTCCAGGTCGAGCCGGCCACGGCGGGCCAGTTGCGCTACCAGTTGCTGGTGATGCAGAACGGCCGGCCGGCGGTGCCCTTCGAGGGGCGATACGAGTTGACGATGAATGGCCAGCTCAACGGCGAGCCTTGGTCGGCCAGCCTGCCGGGCGGTGCCAAACCGCTGCAGGTGAAACAGTATGCACGCGTCGAAGGGCGCATCGACCACCCCGAGGGGGCCGTGGTAAAAACCGTGCAAGTGAGGGTGTTGAACGGCTCAGGTGCCGTCATGGCCACGCAGATGGCCAAGCTTTGAGGCGGCCCAGCGCCGGTGCACGCGGCGCGACGAAGGCACGCGACGAGTTGGGAAAGCAGCAAAGGACACACCCATGTGGTTCAGCAAGAAACAACCCCCCATCCGCAGCCTGATCGGTGAAGGCACGGCCGTTCATGGCGAACTGCGTTTTGGCGACGGCCTGCGCATCGATGGTGAGGTCCACGGCGACGTGATCGCCGCCGGCGACCGCCCGACCTTGCTCGTGATCAGCGAAAATGCCCGGGTGCACGGCAAGGTGATCGCCGGGCATGTGATCATCAACGGGCAGATCGTGGGCCCTGTGCATTCGACCGAGTTGCTGGAAATCCAGCCCAAGGCACGAATTGCCGGCGAAGTTCGCTACGAAACCCTTGAAATGCACCAGGGCGCCACCATCGATGGTGAACTGCGTCACCATTCGAGCCAGGGCGAAAAACCCGCGCTGATCCTGGCGGCTTCGAACGACGCATGATGATTGCCCTGATCCCGAGCTGAAGAATTGACCTGTTCCCGAAGGAAGTCCTATGAGCGCCCTGGCCGAATCCACCACCCTTGACGCCGGCGTGATGCCCGCCCCGATCCTGTTCACCGACAGCGCCGCCGCCAAGGTGGCCGACCTGGTGGCCGAAGAGGGCAACCCCGACCTGAAGCTGCGCGTGTTCGTGCAGGGGGGCGGCTGCTCGGGCTTCCAGTACGGCTTCACCTTCGACGAGATCGTCAATGAAGACGACACCCAGATGAGCAAGAACGGTGTCACCTTGCTGATCGATGCGATGAGCCTGCAGTATCTGATGGGCGCCGAGATCGACTACAAGGAAGACCTGCAGGGTGCCCAGTTCGTGATCAAGAACCCGAACGCGTCGACGACCTGCGGCTGCGGGTCGAGCTTCTCGGTCTGATCAGCCCCTGCACACGACAACGGCCACCTTTGGGTGGCCGTTGTCATTTCCCCTTGGGGTTTCTCAGCCCGGGATGACCGCCGTCACCTCGATCTCGACCTTCGCCCGCGACTCGATCAGCGCCGCCACCTGCACCGCGGTCATCGCGATCGCGTAAGAGCCGATCGTGTCGCGGAACACCGCGCCGATCTCCTTGCCGCGGGCCAGGTACTCGCTGCGGTCGACCAGGTACCAGGTCATGCGCACGATGTGGTCGGGCGTGGCGCCAGCCTCGGCCAGCACCGCGATCACGTTCAGCAACGCCTGCCGGGTCTGCTCGACCAGGTCGTCGCTGTCGAACGCGCAGTCGGCGTTCCAGCCGATCTGGCCGGCGACGAAGACCTGCGTGCCGCGGGCGGCCACGCCGTTGACGTAGCCGCGTGGCGGCGCCCAGTGCGCCGGCTGAAGAACCTTGTGCATCGTTGTTCCTTTGTTCAATGGCTTCGCGGGCGAATTCGCGGCGGGGCGGTGCGGCACTCCAACCCGATCAAGGGGTTTGCGCGGATCCGGCTTTGCCGGGCCGCTGCAGAAGCCTCCATGGGGGCAGCGACCGGAGGAAGCGTGGGGGCATCATGTCGCGCGCAGGCGGAAGCGCTGCAGCTTGCCGGTTTCGGTGCGGGGCAGTTGTGCGAGGTATTCGATCGCCCGCGGGTACTTGTACGGCGCGATCGACTGCTTGACGAAGTCCTGCAGCGTCTTGGTCATCGCCTCGTCGCCCTGGTGGCCGGGCTTCAGCACGACGAAGGCCTTGACAATCTGGCCGCGGTCGGCGTCGGCCAGGCCGATCACGCCGCATTCGGCCACGGCGGGGTGCAGCAGCAGCGCGCTTTCGACTTCGGGCCCGGCAATGTTGTAGCCGCCGCTGATGATCATGTCGTCGGTGCGGGCCTGGTAGACGTACTGCCCGTCGGTGTCGACCAGGTAGGCGTCGCCGGTCAGGTTCCAGCCGTTCTGCACATACTGGCGCTGGCGCTCGTCGGCCAGGTATTTGCAGCCCGTCGGGCCTTTGACGGCGAGCCGGCCGACTTGGCCCGGTGGCAGGGGGCGCCCTTCGTCGTCGACGATGCAGGCGCGGTAGCCGGGCACCGGCGTGCCCGTTGCGCCGGGGCGCGCATGGGCCTCGTCGGCCGAGATGAAGATGTGCAGCATCTCGGTCGAGCCGATGCCGTCGATGATCTCGATGCCGGTGGCGTCGCGCCAGAGCTGGCGGGTGGCGGCGGGCAGCGCTTCGCCGGCCGAGACACACTTGCGCAGCGTGCCCAGGTCGTGCTTCGGCCCGCCGTTGGCCCTGGCCATGGCGATCGCGCGGTACGAGGTGGGGGCAGTGAAGCACACGGTCGCGCGGTAGCGCTCGACCGCCGCCGGCAGCGTGTCCGGCGTGGCCTTCTCGATCAGCACCGTCGAGGCGCCGACCGACATCGGGAACAGCAGCAGGCCGCCCAGCCCGAAGGTGAAGGCCAGCGGCGGGCTGCCGATGAAGACATCGTCGCGCGTGGCGCGCAGCACATGCGCCGGCCAGCAGGCGCAGGCCGCCATCACGTCGCGGTGGAAGTGCATCGTCGCCTTCGGCGTGCCGGTGGTGCCCGAGGTGAAGGCCATCAGGCACACGTCGTCGGCCGAGGTGGCGACGGCGTCGAAACGGTCGGGCCGCCGCGCGGCGCGGGCCTCCAGCGCGTCGGGGGCGTCGCTGTGGAATAGCACGACCTCGCGCAGGCTCGCCGCGCCGCCATCGGCACGCGCCAGCTGCAGCTCTTCGGCCAGCCGCGCGTCGCACAGCGCAAGGCTGATCTGCGCCTTGTCGACGATCTGCTTCAGCTCCTTGGCGCGCAGCAGCGGCATCGAGCCGACCGCAATGCCGCCGGCCTTGACCACGGCCAGCCAGCAGGCCGCCAGCATCGGCGTGTTCGCACCGCGCAGCAGCACGCGGTTGCCGCTGACCAGGCCGAGGCCGTCGACCAGCTCGTTGGCGATGCGGTTGACCTGGCTTTGCAGCTCGGCATAGGTCCAGCGCACACCCTCGCCCTGGATCGCCAGGCGCCCACCATCACCCTGCGCCACGCGGGCGTCGAGCAGGGCCGCTGCGCAGTTGAGGTGATCGGCAAAGCGCAGCTCGGGCAAGTCGAACACCAGCTCGGGCCATTGCTCCAGCGGGGGCAGGCGGTCGCGTGCGAACGAATCGGCAAGGGCGCTGGGCAGCAGCGGCAACGGCATGGAACGGGCTCCCAGGTTGGGCTGACCAAAATCTATGGCGAATTACTTCACTTGTCAACTATTCAGGTCTATACTTTTTCCGAACCCGGCCTGATGCGACCCTGCGTCGCCTTGCCGCCGCCTGACCCCTCGCCCTATGCTGGCCCGATGAGCAAACGCCTCTGGGACATTTCGCCTCCCGTGCATGCCGGTGCCCCGGTGTTCCCGGGCGACACCGCCTACCGCCAGGAATGGGTCGCGACGATCGCGCCGGGGTGCCCGGTCAATGTGTCGGCGATCACGATGTCGCCGCATGTCGGCGCGCACGCCGATGCGCCGCTGCACTACGACCCCGAAGGCGCGCCGATCGGTGCCGTCGACCTGCTGCCTTACCTGGGCCGCTGCCGCGTGATCCATGCGATCGGCTGCGGCCCACTGGTGCGCGCCGAGCATGTGGCGCATGCATTGGCCGACCTGCCGCCGCGCGTGCTGCTGCGCACCTACCAGCAGGCGCCGCAGGACCACTTCGACAACGACCTGCCGGCCTTCGACGCCGCGGTGATCGAGGCGTTTGCCGAGCGCGGCGTGCTGCTCGTCGGCATCGATTCGTCCAGCGTCGACCCGGCGGCGAGCAAGGACCTGCCCAGCCACCAGGTGCTGCGGCGGCGCCAGGTTCGCGTGCTCGAAAACCTGGTGCTCGACGATGTGCCCGAGGGCGACTACGAGCTGATCGCCTTGCCTTTGAAACTGACCACTGCGGACGCCTCGCCGGTGCGCGCGGTGCTACGCGAGCTGTGAGCCCACGATGACCGAAGCCCTGACCCGACCCGATTGCGCCGCGCTCGACGCGGCCGACCCCTTGCGCGACCTGCGCGCGCTGTTCACGCTGCCCGACGGCGTGAACTACCTCGACGGCAACTCGCTCGGCGTGATGCCCGCCACCGCGCCGGCGCGGGCCGCGCAGGTGGTGCAGCAGGAGTGGGGCGAAGGCCTGATTCGCAGCTGGAACACCGCCGGCTGGATCACGCTGCCGCAGCGCGTGGGCGACAAGATCGGCCGCCTGGTCGGCGCGAAGCCGGGCGAGTTGGTGGTGGCCGATTCCACCTCGATCAATCTCTACAAGGTGCTCAGCGCCGCGATCGAGATCGCCAGGCAGGACCACCCGGGCCGCCGGGTGATCCTGTCCGAGCGCAGCAACTTTCCGACCGACCTCTACATCGCGCAGTCGCTGGCCCAGCAGCACGGTTTCGAGCTTGAGCTGGCCACGGGCGAGCAGATCGCCGCGCGGCTGGACGAGCGCGTCGCGGTGCTGATGCTGACGCAGGTCAACTACCGTACCGGTGCGCTGCACGACATGGCGGCGCTGACCGCGCAGGCGCACCGCGTGGGCGCGTTGGCGCTGTGGGACCTGGCCCATTCGGCCGGCGCGCTGCCGGTCGACCTGAACGGCGCCGACGCCGACTTCTCCATCGGCTGCGGCTACAAATACCTCAACGGCGGCCCCGGTGCACCGGCATTCGTCTGGGCGCACCCTCGTCATGCGAGCCGCTTCTGGCAACCGCTGTCGGGCTGGATGGGGCATGCGTCGCCCTTCACCTTCGACACCGACTACCGGCCGGCCGAGGGGGTGTCGCGCTACCTGTGCGGCACGCCGTCGGTGCTCGGCATGTCGGTGCTCGAATGTGGTGTCGACACGTTGCTGGCGGCCGAGCCGATCGGCGGCATGGCGGCGCTGCGCGACAAATCGCTCGCGCTGACCGATCTGTTCCTGGCCCAGGTCGATGCGCGCTGCGCCGGCCACGGCCTGCGCTCGGTCACACCCGCCGATCGACAACGCCGCGGCAGCCAGGTGTCGCTGGCTTGCCCCGGCGTGTCGGGCTATGCGGTGATGCAGGCGCTGATCGCGCGCGGCGTGATCGGCGACTTCCGCGCCGGTGACGGCTCGGACGCCGAGCCCGACCTGCTGCGCTTCGGCTTCACGCCGCTGTACACCCGTTTCGTCGACGTGTTCGATGCGGTCACTGCGCTGGCCGAGATCCTGTCGACCGAGCAATGGCGCGAAGCGCGCTTCAACCAAAAGGCGGCCGTGACATGAGTTGTCCGATGCATGACAAGAGCGAAGTCGCCGCCGGCGGCGGCGAGGCCATCGTGCGCGAAGAGGGGGCCCAGCTCGACTTCTCGCGCGACATGAGCTATGGCGACTACCTGCACCTCGACGCGGTGCTCAACGCCCAGCACCCACTGTCGCCCGACCACAACGAGATGCTGTTCATCGTGCAGCACCAGACCAGCGAGCTGTGGATGAAGCTGATGCTGCACGAGCTGCATGCGGCGGTGGCGGCGATCGCGGCCGACCGGTTGCCGCCCGCGTTCAAGATGCTGGCCCGGGTCTCGAAGATCATGGAACAGCTGGTCCATGCCTGGGACGTGCTGGCGACGATGACGCCCCCCGAGTACTCGGCGATCCGGCCGTACCTGGCGCAGTCCAGCGGCTTTCAGAGCTGGCAGTACCGCTGCATCGAGTTCAGCCTGGGCAACAAGAACGCCGCGATGCTGAAGCCGCATTCGCACCGACCCGACCTGCTGGCCATCGTCGAGGCGGCGTGGCGGGCGCCCTCGCTGTACGACGAATCGCTGCGCCTGCTGGCGCGCCGCGGCATCGCCGTGCCGGCCAGCCACCTGCAGCGCGACTGGACCCAGCCTTACGTGGCCGACGATGGTGTCGAGCAGGCCTGGCTGCAGGTCTATCGGCAGCCCGAGGCGAACTGGGACCTGTACCAGCTCGGCGAAGAGTTGACCGACCTCGAAGACGCGTTCCGCCTCTGGCGCTTCCGTCATGTGACCACTGTCGAGCGGGTGATCGGCTTCAAGCGTGGCACCGGTGGCACCGGTGGCGTGAGCTACCTGCGCAAGATGCTCGACACGGTGCTGTTCCCCGAAATCTGGAAACTCCGCACGAGTCTTTGATGTTCCGCTTCGCTCGGCCGTGCCCAGACGGTCTGAGCGCGCGCAGCGCCGCTCACCTTCCAGTGGCGTGCGCGGATCCGGCTTTGCCGGTCCGCTGCGCGAGCCCCCACGGGGGGCAGCCCGCCGGAGCGGGCGTGGGGGCCAATTTCAACCAGCTATCCGGCCGAAGCGGTCGACGACCACCAGGTCCACGTACTGCGAGCCCTGGCTGCTGCCCGACTCGTAGGCCACGCGGTAGCCGCCCAGGTCGACCTTCAGGTTGGCCAGTGCGTCGCGGATGCGCTGGCGGTTGGGGTCGCCGCCGCGCTGGGCCGCCTGGCGCGCGGCCTCGACGGCCACGCGCCCGGCGATGTAGCCTTCGAGCACGGTCACACCCATCTTCGCGCTGGCGTTGATGGCCGCCACGTCGCGCGTGCATTGCGACACCACGCCGATGCCCAGCGCGGTGGGCCGCGGCACCACCAGGCTCATCACGACGCTGCGGCCGACCGACGGCACGCCGTTGATCAGGTCCTGCCCCGCCAGCGAGGTGGCGAAGAACATGCCGGGAAACCCGCCGTCGTTCATGATCTTCATGATCGCCAGCACAGGGGCCGCGTTCGTGGTGAAGAAGACGCAGTCGAGCTTGGCGTCGAGCAGTTGCTTCGCCGCCACCTCGATGCCCTTGATGTTGCGATCGACGCCCAGGGCGATCGGCGGCTTGATGCCGGCGCTGTCCATCACCGCCGTCATCGTCGCCAGGTTGATCTTCGAGGTGTCTTGCAGGTACACGTAGCCGACCTTCTTGAAGCCGAAGGTCTTCACGTAATTGATCATCTGCCGGTACTCGATGTCGTAGCCGGCCCGCACGTGCGCCGTGCCCACCTGGCCACTGCCGCGGATGCCCATGTTGCCGCTGGCCGTGCCGATCATCGCCATCTGGTGCTCTTGCAGCAGCGGCAGGCAGTCCTGGGCGCCGATGCCGTTGGTGAAGCCCACCAGCGCCGCGGCGCCCACGTCGATCAGGCTCTTGGCATTGGCGACCACGCGCTCCTTGACGCCACCGTCGTCCAGCGCCAGCAGCTCGAAGCTCAGGCCGTTGGCGCCTTCGGCCTTGTTCGCCGCCATCAGGGCGGCATTGAGGCCGAGGTTGACGTCCTTGCCGTACTGCGTCTGCGTGCCGGTCAGCGAGGCCGACTGGCCGATTCGCACCGCCTTGCCGGCGGCAAAGCCCAGGTGGGGCAGGGTGGCGCAACTTGCAGCGCCGGCGATCATGAATTGGCGGCGTTGCATGCTGCGCTCCCTTGATCAGTCCGAAAGATCAGCCGACGAGGCGGCCATAACGGTCGACGGCCATCAGGTCGACGAACTTGGAGCCTTGCGTGCCACCGCCGAAATCGACGCGGAAGCCACCCAGGTCGGTGCGCAGCCCGGCCAGCACTTCGCCGAAGCGGGCCCGGCTCAGCCGGCCGCTGTTGATCGCCGAGTGCGATGCCTCGACGGCGATGCGGCCGACGATGTAGCCCTCGAGCGTGGTCACGCCCAGGCGCGCCCCGTTGTTCAGCAACGCCAGGTCGCGCTGGCACTGGTTGACCACCGGCGTGCCCAGGCTCGACGGGCGCGGCACCACCAGGCTCATCACGCAGCCTTGCTGGCGAGCGACAAGCTTGTCGATCAGCGTCTGGCCCGAGTACGACGAGGCGTAGTACAGGCCGGGGTACTTGGCGGCCGACATCAGCTCGATGATCTTGGCGATCGGCTCGGCATTGGTCGTGAACATCACGCAGTCGGGCCGGTTGGCCAGCAGCTCGCGTGCCGCAGCCTCGAAGTTGCTCGCGTTGCGGTCGATCGCCACGATCACCTTCGGCGTCATGCCGACATCGGCCAGTGACTGCTTCAGCGAATTCAGGTTGCTGGCCGCCGCATCGGCCATGTAGACGATGCCCACGCGTTGCAGGCCGAAGTCCTTCGCATAACCAATCATGCGGCGGTACTCGGCGTCGTGGCCGACGCGCACGTTGTAGACGTTCTTGACGTTGCTGCCGCGCAGGCCCAGGTTGCCGCTGGCCGTGCCGAGCAGCGGCAGGCGCGAATCCTCGAACACCGGCAGGCTGGCCTCGGCGCCGACGCCGCTGGTCAGCCCGATCAATGCGATCGTGTCGGTTTCCGCCAGCGCCAGCACGTTCTTCATGCAGCTGGCGCGCAGGCCGCCATCGTCCAGGCAGTTCAGCTCGAAGCGAACGCCGTTGTTCTGCGCATTCGCGGCAGCGAAGGCGGCGGCGATGCCGCTGCGCATGTCCTGCCCGTAGGTGGCCTGGCCACCGGAGAGTGAGGCCGATTGGCCGAATCGAACGACGCGGGTGTCCGCGCGGCTCACCAGGGGCCATGCCCCCATCGAAGTGCCCACGCCCACAGCCGTAGCTGCAGACAAAGCCTGCACGAAGGATCTTCTCTGCATGACGCGCTCCCTGATGAATACAAACGTGCGTCGTTGCCGTTTGTGACGGTGTCGTCGTCCTTGCCGAGGCTGCTTTAAGCGCTGCGTAGGTCCGATTACGTTTGCTACATATGGTTACGAATGCGAAAATGGCGAACCATTCGGCAGACGGCCTTCCCAGCATGGGCTTTCTGGATTTCCTGCGGTGGCGGGACTCCTAGAATGGATCGCACCCGGCCCTCTTGACCGGGATCAAATTTCCCTGCTGCTGCGCGTGGACTGACCCGGTTTGCGCCGCACGCCGACTGCCCAACGGAGCCGCACCATGGACACCCGCACCGCCCCCGCCCGCCTTCGCATCGCCCGCCTGCGCGAGGTGATGGCCGCGAACCATGTGGACGCCGTGCTGGTGCCGTCGAGCGACCCTCACCTGTCCGAATACCTGCCCGGCCGCTGGCAAGGCCGCGAGTGGTTCTCGGGCTTCACCGGTTCGATGGCCACGCTGGTGGTCACGATCGGCGAGGCGGCGCTGTTCGCCGACAGCCGCTACTGGACACAGGCCGAGGCCGAGCTGCAGGGCAGCGGCATTGCGCTGGTCAAGATCCCGACCGGCGCGGCCACGCACCACCTGGACTGGATCACCGAGCGCGTGCGCCCGGGCCAGGCGCTGGCCGTCGATGGCCAGGTGCTGGGGCTGGCCGCGGCGCAGCAGCTGCGCGGTGTGGCCGAGCGCGCCGGCATCCGGCTGCTGAGCCATGTCGACCTCCTCGAAGCGGCGTGGGCCGACCGCCCGAGCCTGCCGACCGCCGCGGTTTACGACCACGTGGCGCCGCAGGCCCCGGTGGCCCGCCCGGCCAAGCTGGCGCTGGTGCGCGAGGCGATGTCGCGCCATGGCGCCACCCACCACTTCGTCTCGACCGTCGACGACATCGCGTGGATCACCAACCTGCGTGGCGCCGATGTCGCCTACAACCCGGTGTTCCTGGCTCACCTGCTGATCAGCCACCAGGGCGCGACGCTGTTCGTCGGCGCCGGCAAGGTCAGCGCCGAGCTGGCCGCCACGTTGGCGGCCGACGGTATCACGCTGGCCGACTATGGCCAGGCGCCGGCGGCGCTGGCCGCGCTGGGCCCGGGCACGCGCCTGCTGATCGACCCGAAGCGCGTCACGCTGGGCCTGCGCGAGGCGGCGCCCGAGGGGCTGACGGTGATCGAGGCGATCAACCCCAGCACCTTGATGAAGAGCCGCAAGACCGCGGCCGAAGCGGCGTTCGTGCGCCAGGCGATGGAAGAAGACGGCGCCGCGATGTGCGCGTTCTACGCCTGGCTCGAACAGGCCTTCGCCCGCGGCGAGCGCGTCACCGAGATCACGATCGACGAGAAGCTGACCGCCGAGCGCGCCAAGCGCCCGAGTTATGTCGGCCTGAGCTTCCCGACGATTGCCGGCTACAACGCCAACGGCGCGATGCCGCACTACCGCGCCACGGCCGAGCACCACTCGGTGATCGAAGGCAACGGCCTGCTGTTGATCGACTCCGGCGCGCAGTACACCGGCGGCACCACCGACATCACCCGCGTCTGGCCCGTCGGCACGCCCAGCGCCGATCAGAAGCGCGACTACACGCTGGTGCTCAAGGGGACGCTGCAGCTCAGCCGCGCCCGCTTCCCGCGCGGCACGCTGAGCCCGATGCTCGACGCGCTGGCCCGCGCCCCGCTCTGGGCCGAGAGCCTCGAATACGGCCACGGCACCGGCCACGGTGTCGGCTACTTCCTCAACGTGCATGAGGGCCCGCAGTCGATCAGCAAGGCGATCCCCGACGTCAACATGGCGATGGAGCCGGGCATGATCACCTCGATCGAGCCGGGCCTGTACCGGCCGGGCCGCTGGGGTGTGCGGATCGAGAACCTGGTGCTGAACGTGCAGGCGCCGGCCAGCGAGTTCGGCGAGTTCCTCGAATTCGAAACGCTCACGCTCTGCCCGATCGACACCCGCTGCCTCGACCTGGGCCTGCTGCGTGCGGACGAGGCCGATTGGCTCAACCGCTACCACGCCACGGTGCGCGAGCGCCTGGCGCCCAAGCTCAGCGGCGATGCGTTGGCTTGGCTCATGACCCGCACCGAGCCGGTCAAGCTCTGAGCCTGGGCTAAGGCCCACCGCAGCGAAGGGCGACGGCTTCAGGGCACACTCGCTGCCCATGAAGCTGCTCTTCGTTGCCGACCCGCTCACGGGTTTCAAGATCCACAAGGATTCGACCTTCGCGATGATGCGCGAGGCCGCCGGGCGTGGCCACGCGATCTACGCTTGCGAGGCCACCGACCTGTCGTGGCGGCGCGGTGGCCGTGTCGAGGCCCATGTGCGCCACATCACCTTGACCGGCGCGTCCGGCTACGGCGTCAAGGACTGGTTCAAGGTCGAAGACGAAACTCGGGCTGCGCTGGCCGAGTTCGACGCGGTGCTGATGCGCCAGGACCCGCCGTTCGACAGCGAATACTTCTACGCCACGCACCTGCTGGGCCGCGCTGAGGCCGAAGGCGCACGCGTCTTCAACTCACCGCAGGCGCTGCGCGACCACCCCGAAAAGCTCGCGATCCTCGAGTTCCCCGAGTTCATCACGCCGACGCTGGTGACCCGCAATGCGGCCGACATCCGCGCCTTTCACGATGAGCAGAAAGACATCATCCTGAAGCCGCTCGATGGCATGGGGGGCATGGGCATCTTCCGGGTCAAGGAAGACGGCCTGAACCTGGGCAGCATCATCGAGACGCTGAACCGCGACGGCGCGCAGACGGTGATGGTGCAAAAGTACCTGCCGGCCATCAGCGCCGGTGACAAGCGGGTGCTGGTGATCGGCGGCAAGCCGGTGCCGCACTCGCTGGCGCGCATCCCGCAGGGCAGCGAAATCCGCGGCAACCTCGCGGCTGGCGGCAAGGGCGTCGCGCAGCCGCTGACGGCGCGCGACCGCGAGATCGCCGAAACCATCGGCCCCAAGCTCGCCGCGCGCGGCCTGTTGCTGATCGGGCTGGACGTGATCGGCGACCAGCTCACCGAGATCAACGTCACCAGCCCGACCTGCTTCCAGGAGATCACCGACCAAGCGGGGTTCGATGTGGCGGCGATGTTTGTCGATGCGTTGGAGAACGCGCTGCCTGGTTGAGGTGTGTGCGCCAGGGCGCTGGGGAGTCCCCCTCCGCTCATGTCCCCCGCCATCGGCCTGCGGCCGCCGGCTCCTCCTAATACTTCGCTGCGGGGGACACCCCATCCCCCTGAAGTCCGCCGTCGTGGCTGTTGAAGGGTGAAACAGCCGGAACGGTGACTGCCGGGACTGTGGGGTGACTGGCGCAGCGAAGTAAAGGAGGAGCGTCAGGCAACGCCTGGCGCGGGGGACATGAGCGGAGGCAGTCACCCCACAGCCCTGGCGAGCGCCGAGCGCCGAGCGCCGACAATGCACCCATGGCCCTGCTGACCCTCACCAACGCCCACCTCGCTTTCGGCCATGTGCCCTTGCTCGATGGCGCCGATTTTTCTCTCGAAGCCGGCGAACGCGTCGGCCTGATCGGCCGCAACGGCACTGGCAAATCGTCGCTGCTGAAGATCCTCGCCGGCCTGGAGCGGCCTGACGACGGCAGCCTGCAGCTGCAAAGCGGCGTGCGGGTCATCTACGTGCCGCAAGAGCCGGTCTTCGATCATGCCTCGACCGTGTTCGACACGGTGGCCGAGGGCGTGGCCGAGGCGCGTGAGTTGCGCGCCCGCTTCGAAGCCCATGAGCCGCACGAAGACCTCGATGCGCTGCAGACCCGGCTCGAAGCGCTCGATGGCTGGACCTGGGAGCAGCGTGTCGACGAGACCCTGCAGCGCCTGCGGCTGGACGCCACCGGCACGATCGAGCAGCTCTCCGGCGGCACGAAGAAGCGCGTGGCCCTGGCCCGCGCGCTGGTGGCCGCGCCCGACGTGCTGCTGCTCGACGAGCCCACCAACCACCTGGACCTGGACGCGATCGACTGGCTGGCCGGTCTGTTGAACAATTTTCGCGGCGCGCTGGTCCTGATCACCCACGACCGCGCCTTTCTCGACGCGGTAGCCACGCGCATCGTCGAGCTCGACCGCGGCCACCTGCGGGGCTACCCCGGCAACTTTGCTGCTTTCGAGGCGGCCAAGCAGCGTGAACTCGAG
This sequence comes from Ideonella sp., assembly GCF_041914305.1. Classification (NCBI taxonomy): domain Bacteria; kingdom Pseudomonadati; phylum Pseudomonadota; class Betaproteobacteria; order Burkholderiales; family Sphaerotilaceae; genus Ideonella; species Ideonella sp. The sequence goes on along the minus strand of NZ_JAYSDQ010000024.1, from coordinate 11,029 downwards.
GCCGAGGCCCTGGCCAGCGCCCGCTTCGACAAGCTGCTGGCGCAAGAAGAGGTGTGGATCCGCAAGGGCGTCGAAGCCCGCCGCACCCGCAGCGTGGCCCGTGTGCAGCGCCTGCACAAGCTGCGTGAAGAGCATGCCGCGCGGCGCGAGCAGCAAGGCCGCGTGCGGCTGGACATCGACCGCGGCGCCGCTTCGGGCAAGCTGGTGGCCGAGCTGGAGAACGTCTCGAAAGCCTATGGCGACAAGACCATCGTGCGCGACTTCTCGGCCATCTTTCTGCGTGGCGACAAGGTCGGCCTGGTCGGCCCCAATGGTGCCGGCAAGACCACGCTGCTGAAGATGATCCTCGGCCAGCTGGCGCCCGACAGCGGCACCGTGCGCACCGGCTCGAACATGCAGATCGCCTACTTCGACCAGATGCGCGAAGCGCTGGACCCGAACAAGACGCTGGCCGACACCATCAGCCCCGGCAGCGAGTGGATCGAGATCGGCTCGCAGCGCAAGCATGTGATGAGTTATCTGGGTGACTTCCTGTTCGCGCCGGCGCGGGCGAACTCGCCGGTCAAGAGCCTGTCCGGTGGCGAGCGCAACCGGCTGCTGCTGGCGCGCCTGTTCGCGCGGCCGGCGAATGTGCTGGTGCTCGACGAGCCGACCAACGACCTCGACATCGAAACGCTGGAGCTGCTCGAAGAGCTGCTGCAGGACTACGACGGCACCGTGTTCCTGGTCAGCCATGACCGCCGCTTCGTCGACAACGTGGTCACCAGCACCGTGGTGGCCGAGGGCGAGGGCCGCTGGCGCGAATACGAAGGCGGCATTGCCGACTGGCAGGCCCAGGCTGCGCGCAGCGCCGCGATGGCCGAAGCGGCCGCCCGCGCCGCCGCGCCGCCGCCGCCGGCTCGCACCACAGCCGAGGCCGCCGCGCCGGCGGCCGCCGCGAAGCGCAAGCTCAGCTACAAAGAGCAGCGCGAGCTGGACGAGCTGCCCGCGCGTATCGCGGCGCTCGAGGCCGAGCAGGCCCGGCTGGCCGGTGAGATCGGCGGCAGCGCGCTGTACACCGAATCGGCCCAGCGTATTGCCGAGGTCACCGGCCGCCACGCGGCGATCGAAGACGAGCTGATGGGCTTGCTGGAGCGCTGGGAAGCGCTGTCGAACCGCGCCTGATCGGCAGGTACTCAGTGGCTCATTACCTCGTAATCTGACTACACAAAAACTACAGCGCACCGCGCAAAGCAGAGGGTGTCACCTGCGGGTTAGCGCTAGAGCGGGTAACTCAGGACGGTGAGCGGGTTGTGCACTGATCGGGTGCTCACTACGATTCGCCGCTAGTTTTACTACCTGCCTGCGGCCCGCCGATGCCTTCATCGTGTGCGCCCGTGCCGCAACCTGGGGCAGCTTGCGTTCGGCGCACATCGAGTCGGCGAGGTCCAGCATGGGGTGCAGTGAGCCAGGTGGTCGGTCGGGGTGGCGGCGTTGGGCGGCCGCCTGCGCGCTGGCGTGGGGCGTGGTGGCCGGCTTGTGGGCCAACCCAGCGGCCGCCGCGATCGACGCATTGACCTTGGGCGGCCGCTATGACGGTGCCCAGGCCAACATCAACTTCCGCGTCTACTCGTCGCGCGCCACGCGCATCGAGGTCTGGATCTACAAGACCGCCTCGGGCGCGCAGGAGAAGGTCAAGTACGTGATGACCAAGGACGCCGGGACCAACGTCTGGTCCAAGACGGTGTCGGTCGCCACCTTGCAGGCCACCTACGGCATCACCGGCCCGGTCTACTACGGCTACCGCGCGTGGGGTCCCAACTGGCCCTACAACAGCGGCTGGGCCAAGGGCACCGGCACCGGCTTCTTGAGCGACGTCGACGGCAGCGGCAACCGCTTCAACCCGAACAAGCTGCTGCTCGACCCGTATGCCCGCGAGGTGAGCCAGGACATGGTCACGCCCAGCTGCGCCGACGGCACCCTCTACGCCTCGGGCGCAACCCACCGCAACAAGGACAGCGGCGCCTGCGCGCCCAAGGGCATCGTGCTCGCGGCCGATACGCAGTCCACCGGCACCAAGCCGACCCGGGCCTTCAAGGACGACGTGGTCTACGAGGTCCACGTGCGTGGGCTGACCAAGAACGACAGCAGCGTCGCCTCGGCACTGCGCGGCACCTACGCCGGCGCGGCGGCCAAGGCCTCTTACCTGGCCGGGCTGGGCATCACCGCGGTCGAGTTCCTGCCGGTGCAAGAGACGCAGAACGACACCAACGACGTCGACCCCAACAGCGACAGCGGCGACAACTACTGGGGCTACTCGACGCTGGCCTTTTTCGCCCCCGACCGCCGCTATGCGAGTGACAAGACCGCCGGCGGCCCGACGCGCGAGTTCAAGGCCATGGTCAAGGCCTTTCACGATGCCGGCCTCAAGGTCTACATCGACGTGGTCTACAACCACACCGGCGAGGGCGGCGCCTGGGGCGGCACCGATGGGCTGACGGTCTACAACGTGCAGAGCTTCCGTGGGCTCGACAACCCGACCTACTACTCTCTCACGAGCAACTTCCAGTACCCGTGGGACAACACCGGCGTCGGCGGCAACTACAACACCCACAACCCGACCGCGCAGAACCTGATCGTCGACTCGCTCGCCTACTGGCGCAACACGCTGGGGGTCGACGGCTTTCGCTTCGACCTCGCCTCGGTGCTGGGCAACACCTGCGAACACGGCTGCTTCAACTTCGACAAGATGGACAGCGGCAATGCGCTGAACCGCATCGTCAACGAGCTGCCGCCGCGCCCGGCCGGTGGTGGCAGCGGCCCCGACCTGATCGCCGAGCCGTGGGCGATCGGCGGCAACTCGTACCAGGTCGGCGGTTTCCCGACCGGCTGGGCCGAGTGGAACGGCAAGTTCCGCGACGCGCTGCGCAAGGCGCAGAACAAGCTCGGCGTGGACGTGGTGACGACCGGTGAGCTGGCCTCGCGTTTCGCCGGCTCGTCGGACCTGTACGGCGACGACGGCCGCAAGCCCTGGCACTCGGTCAACTTCATGGTCGCGCACGACGGCTTCACGCTGCGCGACCTGTACGCCTACAACAGCAAGGTCAACAACCGGGCCTGGCCGTACGGCCCATCCGACGGCGGCGAAGACAACAACAACAGCTGGGACCAGGGCGGCGACGCCTACGCGCAGCGCCGCGCCGTGCGCACCGGCCTGGCCTTCATGATGCTCAGCGGTGGCGTGCCGATGATCACTGGCGGCGACGAGATGCTGCGCAGCGTCAACGGCAACAACAACCCCTACAACCTCGACTCATCGGCCAACTGGCTCAACTGGGCGCTCGACACCAACGCGACCAACCAGAAGACCTTTGCGACGCGACTGATCGCCTTCCGCAAGGCGCACCCGGCGCTGCGCCCGGCGAACTTCTATTCGTCGGTCGACAACAACGGCAACGTGATGGAGCAACTGCGCTGGTTCAAGCCCGACGGCGGCGTGGCCGATGCCGCGTACTTCAACAGTTCGAGCAACCATGCGATCGTCTGGCGGCTGGACGGCAGCGAATTCGGCGACAGCGCGAGCGCGCTCTACGTCGGCTACAACGGCTGGTCGGGGCAGGTCAACTTCACGCTGCCCTGGCCGGGTGCCGGCAAGAGCTGGTACCGCGTGACCGACACGGCGACCTGGAACGACGGCGCCAACACCTTCGCCGTGCCAGGCAGCGAGGCCTTCATCGGCGGCGAGGGCACGGTCTACGGCATCGAGGCGCGTTCGCTGCTGCTGTTGATCGCGAAATAAAAAAGAGGCCACTCCCCCGAATGGCCTCTTGGAGGGAACGGCCGCCGATGGTCGGCCGCCGCCCAGGAATCTCAGCGTCGGTCTGGCGCCTCAGTCTGCGTATTGGCCCGCGGCCTTGATGACGGGGCCCCACTTGTTGATCTCGGCCTCGACGAACTTCTTGTGCTCGACCGGGTTGACGCGGGCGTCGGTCACGATCACCGCGCCCAGCGCCTCTTCGCGCTTGTCGAACTCGGCGTCTTTCAGCGCGGCCTTCAGCGCGGCGTTGACCTTGTCGAGCACCGGCTTGGGGGTGCCCTTGGGGGCGTACAGGCCGTGCCAGATCGTCACGTTGAAGCCCTTCAGGCCCGATTCGTCCAGCGTCGGCAGCTTGGCCAGCGCCGGGGTCGTCAGGCGCTTGGTCGTCGTCACCGCAAAGGCCTTGACCTTGCCGCTTTCGATCTGCGTCGTCGTGTTGGTGGTCTGGTCGCACATGATGTCGACCTGGCCGCCCAGCAGGTCGGTCATGGCCGGCGCGGTGCCCTTGTACGGCACGGTCGTCATGTCGATCTTCAGGCTTTGCTGCAGCAGCAGGCCGCACAGGTGCGAGGCCGAGCCCAGGCCGGCGTTGGCCAGGTTGATCTTGCCCTTGTTCGCGTCGAGCCACTTCGACAGCTCGGCGTAGTTGGCCGCCGGCAGGCCGGTCTTGCCGATCAGCGTCATCGGCACTTCGTTGATCAGGCCCAGGTATTCGAAGTCTTCGAGCGTCTTGTACTGCATCGTGCGGTACAGCGCCGGCGAAGTGGCCATGCCGATGTGGTGCAGCAGCAGCGTGTAGCCATCGGGCGCGGCCTTGGCCACCTTGGTGGCGCCCAGCGTGCCGCCGGCACCGCCGACGTTCTCGATCACGATGGCCTGGCCGCCCATCGGCTTGCGCAGCGCCTCGGCCAGGTCGCGGGCCACCTTGTCGGTCGGGCCGCCGGCCGCGAACGGCACGACGATGGTCACCGGCTTTTCGGGGTATTCGGCGAATGCGGTGCCGGCCAGGGTGGCGGCGACGAGGGTGAGGGCGAAGCGTTTCATGGGCGTCTCTCCGGAGGAGTCATCGCAGGGTGGCCCATGCTAGCGGGGCCGTTCGGCGCGCCATCTCGGGAACTACGTAAGGGTGGGCCCTGAAGTGGCGAGAATGACGGCCTTCACGCAGTTTTCCAGCCGCCTTTGCGCTGCCTCAAATGAGCCAAGCCACGCCCGCCGTCATCCGCTTTGACCCCGCCCCGGCCGCAGCGCCCGAGATCGACCACCCGCGCCCCGAGCGGCGCGAAGTGGGCGACCCCGAGCGCCGCACCTGGGTGCTCTACGACAACGCCGCCGAAGGCCTGGCCACCGGCATCTGGGAGTGCGACCCGGGCCAGTGGAAGATCGAGTTCGGCCCGCGCGAGCACGAGTACTTCATCGTGCTCGACGGCCTTTGCCGCGTGCACGACGCCGCCGGCCGCGTCGAGAGCTTCGGCCCGGGCCAGGCGGTGTTCCTGCCGCCGAACTTCAAGGGCTCGTTCGAAGTGGTCGAGCGCATGCGCAAGCACTTCGTCATCGTCGAGCGCTGACCGCCCCGGTGCCCGGCGTAAACATCCGGTCACCACTGAGTGGCGCCGTTTACGCGCCAGCGGGGGTTTTGTGCAAGCGCTTTCGCATGGCCCGCGCTAGGCTGGCCGGCGCACACACACCTGCCGTGCAGGAGGAGACCGTTCGATGAATGCCTTGTCAAACGCGCCGCGCCGGTCGGCGCTGGGCTTGTTGATCCTTGCCGCGCTGGCCGGCCCGACCGTGGCCGCGGCGGCCACCGTGCAGTTCTCGGGCTACACCTGGGAAGTGCGCCAGGGCGGCGGCGGCCCCGGCCCCAACAGCTGGGATGCGCGCAACGTCTGGGTCGATGCCAACGGGGCCATGCACCTGCGCGTGACCAAGCTCGACGGTCACTGGGCCTGCGCCGAGGTCACGATGACCAAGTCGCTGGGCTTCGGCACCTACCAGTTCCAGGTCCAGGGCCGGCCCGACCAGATGGACCGCAATCTGGTGCTGGGCCTGTTCAACTACACCACGCCCGACATCGGCCCCGACGGCACCAACGAGATCGACATCGAGTTCGCGCGCTGGGGCAACGCGTCGTGGCCCAACGGCAACTGGACCATCTACCCCGCCGTGGTGGGCCCGAAGCCCTTGTCGACGACCTTCGAGGTCTCGCTGAACAGCGACCTGTCGACCCACCGCTTCACCTGGTCTGCCGACAGCGTGCGCTATGCCAGCCTGAACGGCCTGCACGACATCGGCGACAACACGGGGCTGTTCCGCAAGAAGGCCTTCGCGCCGGCCAATGCCCAGCGCCGCATCCCGCAGAATCCCTTGCCGGTGCACATGAACCTGTGGCTGTTCAAGGGCCAGGCACCGACCGACGGGCAGTCGGTCGAGATGGTGATCCGCTCGTTCAAGTTCGTGCCGCAGTAAGCCGCACCAACCATGCGGGGGCGATGGCATCGCCCGGCGTCTGGCAGACTGCCGCGATGCCCGTCGCCCCCTCGATTCGACCGCTCGCGCCCACCGACCAGGCCGACTGGCGCCGGCTCTGGGACGGCTACAACGCCTTCTACGGCCGCGCCGGCGCGACAGCGCTGCCCGAGGCGATCACCGCGGCCACCTGGGCGCGCCTGTTCGACCCCGCCGAGCCGGTGCATGCGCTGGTGGCCGATCAGGCCGGCCGAGTCGTCGGCCTGGCGCACTACCTGTACCACCGCAGCACCACCCGGCTGAACGACGTCTGCTATCTGCAGGACCTGTTCACCGACGAGACCTGCCGCGGCCGCGGCATCGGCCGCCGCCTGATCGACGCGGTCTACACCGCCGCCCGCGCCGCCGGCAGCTCGCGCGTGTACTGGCAGACCCAACTCACCAACACACCCGGCCGCGCGCTTTACGATCAGGTGGCCGAGCATCGCGGCTTCATCGTCTATGCGCATGAGCTGTAGCGGAAGAAGGGCAGGGGCATGGTCATGATTTCTCGACGTCAACTGTTGAACGGGGCGCTGCTGGCCTCGATCGTGCCGGGGGCCGGCGCACAGCCCGCGGCCGGGCCGGACGATGCAGCCGTTTACGTGGCCTTCTTGAACACAATCGTGCAGTCCAGCGACAAAGCCGAAGACGCGGGTCGCACGGTCACGCTGGTGGTGCATCCTGAGTCGCTGGTCGTCGAGCGCGGCAGCCACATGCCCGCGTCGGTCGAAGAGGTCTTGCAGATCATGCAGGGGCTCGACCGGCTGGCGGCCGCCGACCTGGTGAGCAAACTCGCTCAGTCCACGGCGATTGCCCTCGCCCTGACCATGCTCGATGCCCGGCTTCATGTGATCCAGCCGCAGGCCAGCGACATCGACGAGATCTTTGCGAACCGTGGGCCATTCGACAGCCGCTGGAAGAAGTTCGATCAACGGTTCAAGGCGGCCCAGTCGCTGGTGCGATTGTCGGCAGTCGGCTACAACCCGCAGTTCGACGAAGCGGTCTTCTTTGTCAGCATCACGTGCGGCCCCCTCTGCGGGGCCGGCGCGCTGATTCAGGCGCGCAAGACGGCAGCCGGTTGGCATGTCACCGATCAGCAAGGGCTGTGGGTCAGTTGAGGCTGCTTCCATTGGCCACCCGTGGCCGCTTTCGACTCAGGACACCCACATGACCTCTTCTCTGCCCCCCGACAACCTGCCCACCTACCGCCTGCTCACCGGCCCTGACGATGCGAGCTTCTGCCGCCGCGTCAGCGAAGCGCTGGGGATGGGCTACAAGCTGTATGGCTCACCGTCGGCCACGTTCAATGGGCAAAACGTGATCGTTGCGCAGGCCATCGTCTGGCCGTCGATCGAAGGCGCGATCGCCAAGCCGACCGGGCAAGACGGGTGACGGCAACAAACCCGTCGGGCCGAGCGCGTCGAAGCCCTGCGGGCTGACGCGCAACCGGCCGCCGGCGACGGGCTTGCGCGTCAGCCCGCGGCTTGCGCCAACTGCCGCAGCGCCTGCTCGAACACCTCGGGCGGTTGCCCGCCCTGGATCAGGTGGCGGTCGTTGACGATGACCGACGGCACCGAGTGGATGCCGAGCTCTTGCCAGCGGCGCTCTTCGGCCCGCACCTCGTCGGCATAGCGACCCGACTCGATCACCTCGCGCGCACGCTCGACATCGAGCCCGACCTCGCCGGCGGCGCGCAACAGCACCTCCAGCGCGCCGGGGTTGTCGTTGCGGCCGTGGTAGGCCTTCAGCAGCGCGTGCTTCATCTCGCGCTGCTTGCCCTCGAGCCCGGCCCAGTGGATCAGCCGGTGCGCGTCGAAGGTGTTCCAGACGCGGGACCGGTCACCGAACTGAAACCCGACCGCCGCGCCGCGCTCGCGGATGCCGGCCCGGTTGCGGTCCAGCTGCTCTGCCGTCAGGCCGTACTTGCGCGACAGGTGCTCGGCTGCGTCCTCGCCCTCGGGGCCCATCTGCGGGTTCAGCTCGAACGGGTGGAAATGCAGGTCGACCGGGATGTCTGGGCCGATCTTGGCCAGCGCCAGTTCGAGCGAATTCAGGCCCACGGCGCACCACGGGCAGGCCACATCGGAGACGAAATCGATTTTCATCGCGGCAGTCTAGTGATGCCGCCCGGGCCTTGCCGGGCCTCCCGAAGAGGCCCGACCCTCCATGGGGAGACCGGCGCGCGGCGGCTCACGGCGGCCCCAACGATGTCAGATCGGCCTCAGTCGTACTTGCGCGCGTCCTCAATGACCTTGCCATCATTGGGCAGGCCGCCGGGGGCGACGAACTGCACCTCGCCGCGCAGCTTGGTCACGTCGCGCATCGTCTCGGCCAGCCGGGCGGCCAGGCCATCGGGCGCTTGGCCGATCTCGACCTTCAGCGTCATGCGGTCGTTGGCCATTTCGCCTTCGACGACCAGCCGGCCGCGGCCAGCCTCGGGGTGGCGGCGCAGCACCTCGGCCACCTGGCCTGGGTGGACGAACATGCCGCGGACTTTGGCCGTTTGGTCGGCACGCCCCAGCCAGCCGCGGATGCGCGCGTTGCTGCGCCCGGTCGGGCAGGGCCCGGGCAGGATCGCCGACAGGTCGCCGGTGCCGAAACGTACCAGCGGGTAGTCGGGGTTCAGCGTGGTCACGACGACCTCGCCGACCTCGCCGTCGGGCACCGGGTCACCGGTGCCGGGGCGCACGATCTCGACGATCACGCCTTCGTCGATCACCAGGCCTTCGCGGGCCGTGGTCTCGTAGGCGATCAGGCCGAGGTCGGCGGTCGCGTAGCTCTGGTAGGCCTCGATGCCACGCTCCTGGAACCAGGCCCGCAGCGACGGTGGGAACGCTTCGCCGCCCAGCATCGCCTTGGTGATCGACGCGGTCGACACGCCGGTCTCGGCCGCCTTCTCGAGCAGGATGCGCAGGAAGCTGGGTGTGCCGATGTAGCCGTGCGGCCTCAGCTCTGCCACCGCCTGCAACTGCAGCTCGGTGTTGCCGATGCCGCCGGCAAACACTGTGCAGCCGACCGCGTGGGCGCCCGATTCCATCATCGCGCCGGCGGGGGTCAGGTGGTAGCTGAAGCTGCAGTGCACCAGGTCGCCGGCGCGAAAACCGGCGGCGTGGATCGAGCGCGCCATGCGCCAATAGTCGGCCGCTTCGCCCTCGGGCTCATAGATCGGCCCCGGCGACTGGAAGACCCGCTTCGCACCCTGCGAGCGCACCAGCCCACGCCAGCCGATGGCCGAGAAGCCACCGAACGGGTCGCGCCTGGCCGGGTCGGCGCGGTCGCGCTGCTGGCGCTCCAGCAACTCGCCCTTGCGGATCACCGGCAGCGTCGCCAGCGCCGCGCGGCTGTTGATGGCGCTCGCATCAATGCCGTGCAGCAGCTCGGCGAACGCGTCGGTGCGGGCTTGGGCATGCGCCACCCGGCCCGGCAGCGCGGCCATCAGCGCCGCTTCGCGCTGCGCCGCCGGCCGGGTCTCGAGCGGGTCGTAGTAGGCATCGCTCATCGTTCCTCCTCGGTCCAGCGCGCCAGGCGCTTCTTCACCTCGTCGCTGAACTTGCGCACCGCCGCGCTGCTGTCGAGCGCGAAGCGGTCCCACTCGGGCACCTGGCGCGACGGGCGCTTGGCCAGCTTGGCATCGATCGCCGTCTCGCCGGCGCTCAACGCCAGCACCTGCGCGCCCTTCAGTTCGAAGCCGTCACCGCGCTCGGTCAGCGTGCGCAGGTCGCGCAACGAACGCTTCAGCGACACCAATGCCTCGGCCGGCTTGAAGGCCGGCGGCGCAAAACCGAAATCGTCATTGCTCATCAAAACGCTCCCCATGTATTGAGCGCGTGCGGCGCCAGCCGCCACGCCCCCAAGCGGCCACCGCGGATCCGGCTTTGCCGGTCCGCCAGTGGCGCCCCCTTGAGGGGGAGGCGCCGAAGGCGCTTCGGGGGTGGGCCATCACGCCAGCCACCTCTTGCGGCGCTTGTAGCTTTTCACGTCGCGGAAGCTCTTGCGGTCGCCGCCGCCCATGCCGAGGTAGAACTCCTTGACGTCCTCGTTCTCGCGCAGCGCCTTGGCCTCGCCGTCCATCACGATGCGGCCGTTCTCGAGGATGTAGCCGTAGTCGGCGTACTTCAGCGCGATGTTGGTGTTCTGCTCGGCCAGCAGAAAGGTGACCTTCTCGCGCTGGTTCAGGTCGCGCACGATCTCGAACACCTCTTCGACGATCTGCGGCGCCAGCCCCATCGACGGTTCGTCCAGCAGCACCATCTTCGGGTTGGCCATCAGCGCGCGACCGATCGCGCACATCTGCTGTTCGCCGCCCGAGGTGTAGGCCGCCTGCGAACCGCGCCGCGTCTTCAGCCGCGGAAAGTAGGTGTAGACCTTCTCCAGCGTCTCGGCCACCGCGGCCTTGCCGTCGCGCCGCGTGTAGCCGCCGGTCAGCAGGTTTTCCTCGATCGTCAGGTGGGCAAAGCAGTGCCGCCCCTCCATCACCTGGATCACGCCGCGCTCGACCATCGCCGAGGTGCTGAGCTTCTCGATGCGCTCGCCGCGCAGGTCGATGCTGCCCTTGGTGACCTCGCCGCGCTCACCCGCGAGCAGGTTCGACACCGCACGCAGCGTCGTCGTCTTGCCCGCGCCGTTGCCACCCAGCAGCGCCACCACCTGGCCTTCGGGCACCTGCAACGACACGCCCTTGAGCACCAGGATCACGTGGTTGTAGATGACCTCGATGCCGTTGACGTT
>NZ_JAYSDQ010000023.1:0-112427 GCF_041914305.1 Ideonella sp. | reverse complement strand
CCGGGCGCACCAGCCGGTAGGTGCCCACCGTGTCGCCCGGCTGCGGCTCGCCGGCCTCGCTGGCCCAGGCAGGCGAGGGCGCGGGGTCACCGACGGGGGGCCACAAGGTGTCGGGCGATGTCGGGGCCGGCAGCGGCAGCGCGGCGAGCCAGGCGCTGGCCGGGCCCTGCTCGCGGTCGAGCGTCTCGTCGACCAGTCGACTCCATGCATCTTTGTGTTCTACGGCCATCCCTCGAATGCCCTGGTGTCCTGTCCCGCAAATAACTGCCATTGAGATTCGACCAGATGGCGATGATCGGGTGTCCAGCCATCAGGGCAGATACCCAGCGTATCTGCCCTGATGGCCGGGCGCGCGAGCGCGCCATCTGGTCGAACCCGAAGGGCGGGCCGAAATGGGGCGCTCGCAGCGTCGCCAAGCCGGGCAGATACCACGAGGTATCTGCCCGGCCCGTCGTCTCGCGATCATCCCCATTGCGGCCCGTCGCAATGGCAGTGATTTGCGGGACAGGACACTGGCTGCGGCTGCCGCATTGGACGGTGGCGCCACGACTTGCGCAAGGTGCCCGGCGGCGTTGCCCCCTTCGTTCTGGGGACGACCGGCAAGCAAGCGAAAGACATTGTGTCTTTGCAAATGCGAATGGTTCGCAATACAATGCGAATCCAGCCAGCCTTTCGGCCTGCCTCGTTCGCCCCATCGTTGTTCGTTTGTTCGTTCGTTCGATGGCGCGCCTGTAGGTGGCGCCGCTGCCAGCCAACAAGTCCGAACCCCCGAGGCCGCTCCGCCAGGCGCGGCCTTCTTGTTGCGCCGTGGCGCCGAGGCCTGCTTTGTCCCTGTCGTCTGCCTTTTCGCCGAACCGCGGCCTGCCCCCTGCCTTGCTGGGCCGGCCGAGCGTGCCGGTGCCTGCCTGGGCGCGGCGTGGCCTGGTGGCGGGGGTGGTGGCGGCCCACGTCGGCGGGGCGTGGGGCCTGATGCAGATCGCTTCGGTGCGCGAGGCGGTGGCCGAGGTGGCGCCGCTGGTCGTCGACTTCATCGCCGCCCCACCGCCCCCATTGCCGCCCAAGTCACCACCGCCGCCTTCGCCGCCGGTGGTGCCGCGCACGTTGCCGCCGCCGCCGGCCCCGGTGATCGCCACCACGCCGGCCGTCGAGCCAGCGCAGGCTGCGATGGTGGTGCCGCCGTCGCCGGCCGACCCGCCGGCCCCTGCCGAGCCCTCGGCGCCCCCTGCGCCGCCCGCGCCGCCGGCTCCTGCGGTGGCGCGCACCATCCCCGCCACCGCGGTGAGTTACCTCGAGCCGCCGGCCCCGGTCTACCCCCTCGCATCGCGCCGCCTGCACGAGCAGGGCGAGGTGCTGCTGAAGGTCGAGATCGGCACCGATGGCCGTGCCAGCCAGGTGTTGGTGTCGCGCTCGTCCGGCTCGCCGCGGCTCGACAACGCCGCGCTCGCCGCCGTGCGCGCCGCCCGCTTCAAACCCTATACCGAGAACGGTGTGCCCCTGGTCGTGTGGACCACCGTGCCGATCCAATTCGAACTGGAGAACAAGCCGTGACTGAGCAGGGCACCTTGGGCATCGCCCACTTCCTGGGCCAAAGCGATGCGGTGGGCAAGACGCTGCTGGCGATCCTGCTGCTGATGTCGATCACCTCGTGGGTGCTGATCGCCACCAAGGGCCTGACCTCGTTCTTTCGCAAGCGCCGCTCGGAAGCTTTTCTGAGCCTGTTCTGGAACGCCACCTCGCTCGACGAAGTGCAGGCCGAGATCACCACCCACGGCGTGCAAGAGCCGTTCGCCCACCTGACCGCGCACTCGATGCACGCCAAGGCGCACCACGCCAAGTACGGCGCGGCCAAGCTGGCCGAAGCCGGCAGCGAGCAGGAGTTTCTGACCCGCACGATCAAGAAGGTGCTCGACGAAGAGACGATGCAGCTCGAAAGCGGCTTGACGCTGCTGGCCACGATCGGCGCCACCGCACCGTTCGTCGGCCTGTTCGGCACCGTCTGGGGCGTGTACCACGCGCTGGTCGCCATCGGCATGAGCGGCGCGGGCACGCTGGACAAGGTCGCCGGCCCGGTCGGCGAGGCGCTGATCATGACCGGCCTCGGCCTGGCGGTGGCGATCCCGGCGGTGATGGCTTACAACTGGCTCGCCCGCAGCAACCGCGTGCTGACCGCCAAGCTGGATGCCTTCGCTTTCGAACTGATGTCGTTCCTGACGCTGGGCCAGACGCTGCGCCAGGGGGCTGAGCCGAACGGCAACGTGCACGCCATGCCAGCGCGCGCCGGAGCTTGAGATGGCCTTCGCCAGTTTCGACTCGCAGCGCGCCGCCGCGCCGATGGGCGAGATCAACATGGTCCCGCTGATCGACGTGATGCTGGTGCTGCTGGTGATCTTCATCGTCACCGCGCCGCTGCTCACGCACGCCGTCAAGCTCGACCTGCCGCAGGTCAGCTCGCAGGTCAACGAAGTGAAGCCGCAGAAGATCGAATTCGCGATCGATGCCAGCGGCCAGCGCTTCTGGAACGGCGAGCCGGTGACGCGCACCGACGCCGCGCAGCGCTTTGCCGCCGCCGGCCGGCTGCAGCCGGTGCCCGAGGTGCATCTGCGCGCCGACCAGGCCGTGGCCTACCGCGCAGTGGCCGAGACGCTGGCCGATGCGTCGAAAGCCGGCCTGCACAAGATCGGCTTCGTCAGCCAGCCCGAAGCGCCCTGACCGTTGGCGCGGCGCAGGTATCCGCGCGGCCAACCCGTTATTTCCACACCATGCCCACGCCAGCCGCTCGCCAGCCAGGGACAACCCAGACCTGACTCCCGAGGGACTCTCCTTGAACTCGAACAAACCCACCGCCACCCCCGCGGCACTGCCGCTGAGCCTGCGCGCCGCCACGCTGGCGCTCGTCTTCGGCACCGCCCACGCGCAAACCACGGCGCCGGCCGCGGATGCCGCCAAGACCGACGCCAGCCTGCCGCCGATCAAGGCCACCGCCACCGCCGAGCGTGACAACAGCCAGGCCACGACCGGCGGCAAGTTCGAGACGCCGCTGCGCGATGTGCCGCAATCGATCACCGTGATCGACCGCAAGATGCTCGACACGCAGGCCGCCGCATCGCTGAAAGACGCGCTGCGCAACGTGCCCGGCATCACGCTCGGTGCCGGCGAAGGTGGCGTGATCGGCGACAACATCAACCTGCGCGGCTTCTCGGCCCGCACCGACGTCTACCTCGACGGCATGCGCGACCGGGGCCAGTACACCCGCGACGTGTTCGCGCTGCAGGCGGTCGAGGTGCTGAAGGGCCCGTCGTCGATGTTGTTCGGCCGCGGCTCCACCGGCGGCGTGATCAACCAGATCAGCAAGAAGCCTGAAGCGCGCGACCGCGGCGAGCTGGGCGCCACCATCGGCACCGACGGCTACTTTCGCGCCACCGGTGACTTCAACAAGGCCCTGTCGGACAGCGCGGCCTTTCGCGTGACCGCCTTCGGCCAGCAGATCGAGTCGACCCGCGACGTGACGAAGAACAAGGACGCCGGCGTGGCGCCCTCGGTGCGCCTGGGCATCAACACGCCGACCGAGTTCTCGGTGGCCGCGCTGATCCAGCGCAACCGCGACATCCCCGACTACGGTTTCCCGTTTGTCACCACAGCCGGTGCCGGCACCGCGCGCCAGCCGATCGACGCGCCGGCGCACAACTTCTACGGCTACACCGACGACCAGTTCAACCAGGACGTCAACCTGCTGAGCCTGACGTTGCAGCACAAGGCCAGCAGCACGACGACCGTGCGCACCCGCCTGCAGCTGAGCGACAACCGCACCCATGCACGCGCCAACCCGCTGGGCGCGGTGGTCCATGTCAACGGCACGGTGCCGACGCTGGACGACGATCTGAACGACCTGAGCGCAGCACGCTCGACGCGTGAGCGCCAGCTGAAAGACACCTCGGTGATCAGCCAGACCGACGTGACCACCAAGTTCAACTCGGGCCGCGTGGTTCATCAGTTGACCGCCGGCGTCGAGTTCGCGCGTGAGCGCAACCGCGACGACCGCTACGCCTGGAAGACGCCGGTCGACGCGGCGACGATCAACCTGGGCGCGCCGGTCTACGCCGGCATCAGCGGCGAGCACGCGCTGTCGCGCACGACGACGACGATCGCCGACACGGCCGCCGTCTACCTCAACGACCAGATCGAGCTGACGCCGCAGTGGAAGCTGGTCGGCGGCCTGCGCAACGAGCGCTTCATGGTTCACTCGGACCTGGTCAAGTACACGCTGCCGGCGGGCTTCCCGGCCGACACCACCGAGGCCGCGGCGCCGAAGTCCGAAAGCATGTGGAGCCCGCGCGCCGGTGTGCTGTTCCAGCCCGATGCGATGCAGACCTACTACGCGTCGTACGGCACCTCGTTCAACCCGTCGGCCGAGACGGTGACGCAAAGTGCCAGCACGGCCACGCTGGGGGCCGAGCGCAACCGCTCGTTCGAGCTCGGTGCCAAGCTGGACCTGCTGGACGGCGAGCTCAGCGTCACCGGTGCGTTGTTCCGCATCGAGAAGACCAACCCGCGCACGCAAGACGCCGCTGGCACCCAGGTGACCGAAGGCCTGATCCGCGTCGACGGGCTCGAGCTCGGGGCCACCGGCCGCCTCAGCCCGCAGTGGGAGGTGTTTGCCGGCTACACCTACCTGAACGGCAAGATCGTCGAGTCGCCGCAGATCGGCAGCAACGCCGATGCCGGCATCGCCGCCGAGGGCAAGACCGCGCCCAACACGCCGCGCCACAACGCCACGCTGTGGACCACCTACCGCCTGACCCCGCAATGGGAGCTGGGCGGTGGTGCGCAGTTCGCCAGCGAGCGCTGGCTGAACAACTTCGAAAGCGCCAAGGTCGACGGCTACACCCGCTGGGACGCAACGCTGGCCTACCTGCAGAAGTCGTGGGAGGTGCGGCTGAACCTGCAGAACCTGAGCGACGCGCTGTACTTCGAAGCCAGCAGCGCCGGCCGGGCGACGCCGGTGCGGGGCCGCACTGCGCTGGTCAGCGCGCTGGTCCGCTTCTGAGCCTTCACACCAAGCGAGGGCCCGGTTCATGATCGTGCAGATTCCCGCCGTGCTGACGCCTGATCAGGTGCAGGCGGCGTGCCACGCGCTCGACCGGGCGCCCTGGGTCGACGGCCTCGCCACGGCCGGCCACCAGGGTGCGCAGGTCAAGCGCAACCGCCAGCTGGCCGAGGGCTCGCCACTGGCGCGCGAGTTGGGCAACGTGGTGCTCGCCGCGCTCGAGCGCCACCCGCTGTTCATCAGCGCGGCGCTGCCCAACGAGGTCTACCCGCCGATGTTCAACCGCTACGAAGGCGGCGAGACCTTCGGCGCGCATGTCGACAACGCGGTGCGCCTGCTGCCCGGCAGCGGGCGCAAGCTGCGCACCGACCTGTCGGCCACGCTGTTTCTCACCGAGCCACGCAGCTACGACGGCGGCGAGCTGCTGATCGAAGACACCTACGGCGCGCATGCGGTCAAGCTGCCGGCCGGTGATTTGGTGCTGTACCCGTCGACCAGCCTGCACCGGGTCGAGCCGGTCACGCGTGGCGTGCGGCTGGCGTCGTTCTTCTGGGTCCAGAGCATGGTGGCCGACGAGGGGGAACGCAACCTGCTGTTCGACCTGGACACCGCGATCCAGCGCCTGAACCAGACCGGCGCCGACGACGCGGCGCGCCTGCAGCTGACTGGCTGTTACCACAACCTGCTGCGGCGATGGATCAAGGTCTGAGCACCCTCGAGCCGGCGGCCAGCGCGCTGGCGGCGGCCGTGCAGCGGGCGCAGCGGCGTGCGCAGTGGCTGAAGGCCATCTTGCCGCTGCACTGGATCAGCTCGGCCTTGACGCTGGCCGGGCTGCTGCTCTTTGCGCTGACCGGCATCACCTTGAACCACGCCGGCAGCATCGAGGCCAGGCCGGTGTTGCGCAGCGGCAGCTTCGAGCTGAGCCCGGCCGAGCGCGGCGCGTTTGCCCGCGGCGCACCGCCGGCCGGCGGCAGCGGGCGGGCGCCGCTGCCACTGTCGCTGCACCAGCCCTTGCAAGAGCGCCTCGGTCTGCAGTGGGCCGCCGACACCGAGGCCGAATGGAGTGCCGACGAGGTCTACCTGTCGCTGCCGCGCCCGGGCGGTGACGCCTGGCTGCGTGTGGACCGGGCCCGCGGCAGCCTCGAATGGGAAGACAGCGACCGCGGCGGGGTCGCCTGGCTGAACGACCTGCACAAGGCGCGCCACACCGGGCTGGTCTGGCGCGCCTTCATCGACATCTTCGCCATCGCCTGCGCCTTCGCGGCGGTCACCGGCTTGCTGCTGCTGGCCCTGCATGCGCGCCGCCGGCCCAGCACCTGGCCGCTGGTGGCCGCCGGCCTGTTGTTGCCGCTGTTGCTGGCCGTCTACGCCGCTCACTGAGGATTGCCCATGATTGTTCGCACCACTGTCTCGTTAGGTGCCGCGCTCGCGCTGGCGCCCCCGTCGGCCCAGGCGGCCGAGCTGGCGCTGCAGCTGGAGCTGCCGCGCCTGGGCGTGGCCGAGTACCACATGCCCTATGTGGCGATGTGGCTGCAGCGCGCCGGGGATCAAGGCTTTGCCGGGCATCTGGCCGTCTGGTACGACCTGAAGAAGAAGGACAACGGCGGCGCCAAGTGGCTGCGCGACCTGCGCCAGTGGTGGCGCCAGGGCGGGCGCGATGCGCAGATGCCGGTCGACGGCATCAGCGGTGCGACACGCGCGCCGGGCGAGCATGTGGTGCAACTGGGTGGTGCCAAGGCGCTGGCGAGTTTGCCGGCGGGCGACTACGAGGTGGTGGTCGAAGCGGCCCGCGAAGGCGGCGGCCGCGAGGTGCAGCGCCTGCCGCTGCACTGGCCGCCCGCCGGTGCGACCCTGGCCAAGGCCCAGGGCGAACACGAGTTGGGCCGACTGAGCCTGCAAGCCAAACCCTGAAACAGGACGGACACGCCATGCAGCCACTCACCTTGCAAGTGCGCACGCTCGTCGCCATGGCGGCGGCATTGGTCTCCTTCAGTGCCGCTGCCCACCACCCCTGGCTGCTGCCCAGCCAGACGCTGGTCGACGGCAAGGAGGGCATCGTCGCGATCGATGCCGCGGCCACCGAAGACCTGTTCGAGTTCGACAACCGCGGCCTGTCGCTGGATGGGCTGGTGATCACCGCGCCAGACGGCGCGCGCGTCGTGCCGACGGCGGTCAACACCACGTCGCGCCACCGCTCCAGCTTCGAGCTGAAGCTCGACCAGCCTGGCACCTACCGCGTGGCGAACCTGAGCCAGGGCGTGATGGTCAGCTACCGGCTGGGGGGCGAGACCAGGCGCTTTCGCGGCACCGCCGAGGCCTGGGAGAAAGAGCGCCCCGAGAAGGCCGAGGACGTGCGCGTGATTCAGTTCGCCAGCCGGGTCGAGACCTTCGTCGCGCGCGAGAAACCGAGCGACAAGCCGTTCACACCCACCGGGCAAGGGCTGGAGCTGATCGCGCTCGATGCGCCGGTGGACCTGAGCGACGGCGACCACACGCGCTTTCGCCTGCTGCTCGATGGCCAGCCGCTGGCCGATGCCGCGCTCAGCCTGCTGCGCGGCGGCAACCGCTACCGCTACAAGATGGGTGAGCTGACGCTGAAGAGCGACGCGAAGGGCGAGGTCACCGTCGCCTGGCCCGAGGCCGGCCGCTACTGGCTGGGTGTGAGCCACAGCACGCCGGCCGAAGCCACGAACCTGCCGCCGTTGCGCCGCCTGAGCTACAGCGCGACGCTGGAAGTGCGGCCGAAGTGAGCGGTGCCACGGCCACCGGCGACGCGCTGGTGCTGCTGCCGCCCTCGGCCCCCCTGGTGGCGGCCCCGCGCGGCGCGGTGTTGCACCGGCTGACGGGGCAGAGCATGGGCAGCGTATGGCGGCTGGTGCTGGCCGCCCCGCCTGCAACGCCGCTGGCGGTGGAGCAGGCACGCATCGAGGCCTGTCTGACCGAGTTGGTGCGCCAGATGAGCCACTGGGCGCCGGACTCGGCGCTGAGCCGCTTCAACCGTCTGCCGGCGGGGCAATGGCAGACGCTGGCGCCCGACTTCGCGCGGGTGATGCGCCTGGCGCTGCACGTGGCCGAGCAAAGCGACGGTGCGTTCGACCCAGCGCTCGGCGCGTCCATCGACTGCTGGGGATTCGGGCCCACCGGCCGCTTCGACAGTGCGGGCTTCTCGGTGCCTGCCGTGGCCGATGCGCAGCCGCCCGGCGTCTGGCGTAGGCTCAGGCTGGAAGGGGACCGCCTGCAACAACCCGGCAACTGCCAGCTCGACCTGTCGGCGATCGCCAAGGGCTACGCGGTGGACGCGGTTGCAGCGGTGATGCGCGCTGCAGGTCATCACCACTTCCTGTTCGAGCTCGGGGGTGAGCTGCGTGGCGAAGGGCTGAAGGCCGACGGCCAGCCCTGGTGGGTGGCGCTGGAGCGCCCGCCCGGCGCGGCCGGCTTGCCACCGCTGCGCGCCGCACTGGTCGGCCAGGCCATCGCCACCTCGGGCGACTACCGCCAGGGCTTTCGCGATGCGCAAGGCCGCTGGTGCTCGCACACGCTCGATCCGCGCAGCCAGGCGCCGGTGCGGCATGCATTGGCCTCGGTCAGCGTGCTGCACGAACGCTGCGCCGACGCTGACGCCTTGGCCACGGCGCTGTTCGTGATGGGGCCGGACGAAGGTCTTGCGTGGGCCAACCGACACGGCGTGGCCGCCTGGTTCGTGGCCCGCGACGACACCCGCGGTTGGCGCGAATGGCCCAGCGAGGCGCTGCAAGCCTGGTTAAGCGATTGACCGGCTCAGGCCAGCAGCGGGG
This sequence comes from Ideonella sp., assembly GCF_041914305.1. Lineage (NCBI taxonomy): Bacteria > Pseudomonadati > Pseudomonadota > Betaproteobacteria > Burkholderiales > Sphaerotilaceae > Ideonella > Ideonella sp. The sequence goes on along the minus strand of NZ_JAYSDQ010000023.1, from coordinate 103,589 downwards.
CGATGTGTGCGAGGGCCCGTTCGACGTAGTCGTCTTTCTCGCCCACCGGCGCCACGTAGTGCAAGGCACTTCGCGCGGCCTCCAGGCCCTCGCTGTGGGCGATGACCCAGCCTGCCAGATACGCCGAGGCGAGGCAGCCGCCGGCGGTGGCGATCCGGCCGCGGGCGAACAGCGGCTGGTTCAGCACCTCGACCCCGGCTTCTTGCACCCAGGGCTTGGTGATCAGGTCGGTGCAGGCGGGCACGCCGGCTAACAGGCCGAGCTTCGCGAGGATCAGCGTGCCCGAGCACTGGGCGCCGATCAGCTGGCGCGCCGGGTCGAGCCGCAGCTGCTGCATCAACGCCGCATCGGCCACCACCTCGCGGGTGCGGATGCCGCTGCCGACGATGACCGCGTCCGCGGTGGCCGCTTGATCGAGGCGCGACTGCGCCATCACCGTCACGCCATTCATCGAGGTGACCGAAGGCGCCGGGCAGCACAGCGTGACGCGCCAGCCCGGACGCTTGACCCGGTTCAGCACGCCCAGGGCGATCAGCGAGTCGAGCTCGTTGAAGCCCTCGAAGGTGAGGATGGCGATGTGCATCGCGGCGGCGTCGTTGCTCAGGAGCCGGTGACGGGGTTCTGCGTCACGAACACCAGGCCGAAGGCGCCCCACGACAGGGTCTTGCCATTGGCCGTCGTGTACGACGCGACGCCCAACGAGTGGTAGGTGGACACGAACGCGGTCAGCGCGCCGAGCCCCAACGCGCCTGCGATGGGGCTGCGTTCGGAGGTGGCCTGCTTGATCTTCTCGCGGTGTGTCTCGGCCGACGGGTTCAGCACGATGGCAGCGACGAAGACGGCGGCGGTGACGAGGGCAGAGGTGATTGCACGGGCCATGGTGACGGGGCGTTGCTGCAGAAGTCAGCCCAGCATACCGCGGCGTTCGGTCACTCGACTTTCAGCGTGTAGGTCACGGCCTGGACCATGCTCGGCAGGACGCCGCCGAAGTTCAGCGTGTGGGTGCCCGGGCTCAAGGGCTTGAGCATCACGTAGTAGCCATTGGCCGCCGACGGAAAGACCCGCACCTTGGGCTCGGCCAGGGCGCCCATGTCGAAGCACTGCCTGGTCGCCTGCCGATGCGCCATCGGGTCGGCCAGGCGGCGGCCGTCGAGATCGACGATCAGCGCGCTGGCGTCGTTGGTCAACCCGGCCGCGGTGCTCATCACCGTCATGCAGTTCGACCGACCGTCGGGGCGCGGCATCGCGACGTAGTTGATCAGCGGGAAGAACAGGTACTTGCCGCTGGGGACCGTGCAGGTGCGCACCGTCCGGTGGGTGCCGTAGGTGCCGGCGAGAAACCACACCGAGCCGCTTTGCTTGCGGCCGCACAGCGCGCCGCTTTGATCACCGACCGGGCTGTCGTCGCGGTCGAACGAGCCCGCCCATTGCCACCACGCCCGCGACCACTCGGCCTGCGTCAGGCCCGCCACCGGTTCGTCCGGCGGCACCGACCAGTCGCTTTGCGCATGGCCGATGGTGGGGGTGAGCGCCGCCGTGAGCGCGGCGACGCACAGCGCCAGCCGGCAGCCGGTGAATGGGTTCATGGTTTCTCCCTCGTTTCGATGTTCTGGTCACCGGTGGTGACCCGCGGCGCCATTTTCACGCCTTGCGCGCAGGCGACGCCGTTGTCGACGCTGGCGCCGCTTTCGGATGTGGCAGCTGCCGGCCCGTCAACCCAGGCGAAACGACGGGCCTGGGCTTTCAGGGCCTTGCGCGACCGCGTCGTGCAGGGCCCGCAAGGCCGCCACGATGGTGCCGGACACCGCGGGTGAGTCGACCATGCCGTCTTCGCCCAGGTGGGCGCCCAGCAGCGGGATGCTGACCGAGGCGGGCTCGATGATGCCGGCCGACATCGTGCGCAGGGTTTCACGCAGCGCGTCGTCGGCGTGGTGGGCGCGTGGCGAGGCGTTCCACACGGCCACCGGCTTGTGCACGAAGGGCTCGAAGCTGACGAGCCAGTCGAGCGTGTTCTTGATCGTGCCGCTCACGCCGTGGGCGTATTCGGGGCTGGCGATCAGCAGCGCGTCGGCCCGCGCCACCGCGTGGCGCAGGGCCAGCACCGGGGCGGGTGGGGCGGGCTCATGATCGGGGTTGAACAGCGGCAGCACGCCCAAGCCCGTGAACGGCTCGACCGTGATCGGTGGTGGGGCCAGCCGCGCCGTCGCGCGCAGCAGCGCCGAGTTGATCGACGCGGCACGCAGGCTGCCCGACAGCGCGAGGATGTGGAAGGTGGCCAACAAGAAGCTCCGAACGAAGGCGCCGAGTGCCTTGCGAGCCCGCCACGGTAGCGCATCGGCCGATGCCCGACACGCGGGCAGGTCTCACGCGGTGTTCAAGGCGAATGCCAGGGTCTGGCCGTCGGCGGGGACATGGAAGCGGTGCGCCAGCCCGGCGCGGTGGGCCGCCTGGACCAGCGCTGCGCGCGGGGTCGGGCAGTGGTCCAGCGCTTCGAGGTGGTTGGCGATGAAGATGCCCTGGCCGAGTGCGGCCAACTCCAGCGCCTGGGGGCCGTCCATGATGAGTTCGCCGCCCAGGTCCATCGCGGCACCGCCGGCTGGCACCACGCAGACCGCCGGGGCGTTGTCGCGCACGCATTGCCGCACCGGCTCGCTCAGCACCGTGTCGCCAGCGAGATAGACGCTCGGCTCGCCAGGCTGCTCGATCAGGTAGCCGTGGCCGTGCGCCATCAGGCGGCCGACCCAGCCTTCGCCATGCAGGCAGGGCACCGGCGTGATCGTGCCGTGGCCGAAGGGCGTCGGGCCCGTTGCCTGCAGCACCTGCACGTTCAGGCCCCGCTCGCGCAGGTGGTCGGCATCGTCGGGCATGCACAGCACCGGCAGCTGCCGCTCACGCAGCCAGCGCTTGCCGGCGCGGTCCAGGTGGTCGAAGTGGCCTTTGCGGCAGTGGGTGATCAGCGCGTGGGTCGCGCTGTCGAGCAGCGCCGGTGCCTCGGCCGGCAGGTCGACCAGCGGGTTGCGGCGGCGCTGGCGGGTCAGCCACTTCAACGAGGGCAGCGTGCCCAGCGGCGCGAGCATCGGGTCGACCACGATGCGCGCGTGGCCGTAGTCGAGCAGCACGGTGGCGTTGCGGATCTGGGTGAGCTTCATCTCGGTTCGGCGGCCGGCGGCGGCGCGCAAGCAGGTGATGGCCCGATTGTTCGAGCGCTGCGCAGCGGTGAGAATGGCTTGAAATGACAAGTTGATGTCAATTCATGCCAAGGCCTGCTGTGTCTGCTGTGTCGTCGATCGAGGTTGGTTTGCTGCTGTACCCCGGCTGCATGCCGGCGGGCTTGTTCGCGGCGGCAGACCTGTTCCATGCCGCCAACCTGCGCGCCGGCCGGCCGCTGTTCCGGCTGCGGTGGGTGGCGCTGCAGGCCGGTGAGGTGCCGTGTGCCCACGGCACGCGCTTGCATGCCGAGGTGGGGCTGGCGGGCGCGGGGTGCCGGGCCTTGCTGCTGCCCGGCTTCTGGGCCCAGCAGCCGGGCCAGCTGCCTACCGGCCTGGCCGACAACCGCGAGCTGCTCCGGGCGCTGCGCGGGTTGGGCCGGCGCGTCGCGCTGTGGAGCTATTGCACCGGCGTGGCGCTCGCGGCCGAGGCCGGGCGGCTGGACGGCCAGCCGGCCACCGCGGCCTGGTGGATGGCGCCGTGGCTGGCCGAGCGTTACCCGAAGGTCGACTGGCAATGGCAGCACGCCTGCGTGGTGCAGCCGCAGCAGGCCACCGCCGCCGGTGTGCATGGTTACCTGCCGATCGTCAGCGCCCAGGTCGAGCGCCTGCTCAGCGCCGAGGCCTGGCGCGACGTGGCCCGCCTGATGGTGTTGCCGCGCCCCAGGCCCGCGGCACCGGTGTTCGACGGCCTGGCGTTGACGCCCGAGGCGCCGGCCTGGCTGCGCCGCTTGCGCGCGCTGGTGGAGCGCCTGCCCGCCAGCCAGGCCACGCTGGACCGGCTGGCGCACGAGCTCGGCCTGTCGGCCCGCACGCTGGCGCGCCACGTGCAGGCGGCCACCGGGGGGCCGGTGGGGGTGCTGGTGCGGCGCATCAAGCTGCACCAGGCCGCCGAGCGCCTGCTGCATGCCGACCAGAGCGTCGGCCAGGTCAGCGCGGCCCTCGGCTTCAGCGACGAGTCCAGCTTCCGGCGCAGCTTCAAGGCCGTGACGGGCCTGACGCCCGCGGCTTACCGCGAGGCGCACGCAGGTTGAGACTGACAACGATTCGCGGTCAGAGCGATCGAGCGCGGGATTGGCCGGACAGGCCGTTGGCCCTGCGGTGCGATCCGCCCCACAATCGCCGTTTTGACCCCGAACAAAGACCAGAAGGAGAAGGCCATGAAAGGCGACGCCAAGGTGCTGCAGTACCTGAATGCCCAGCTGAAGATGGAGCTGACGGCGATCAACCAGTATTTCCTGCACGCGCGGATGCAGAAGAACTGGGGCCTGGCGAAGCTGGCCAAGCACGAGTACGACGAGTCGATTGAGGAGATGAAGCACGCCGATCGCCTGATCGAGCGCGTGCTGATGCTCGATGGCCTGCCCAATCTGCAAGACCTGGGCAAGCTCTACATCGGCGAGTCGGCGGTCGAGACGCTGGATTGCGATCTGAAGCTCGAGGTGGCGGCGCAGGCGCACCTGAAAGAGGCGATCGCCTACTGCGAGACGGTGCGCGACTATGTGTCGCGTGAGCTGCTCAACGACATCCTCGAAGACACCGAAGAGCACATCGACTACCTCGAAACCCAGATCGGGTTGGTGGCGCAGATGGGTGAGCAGAACTGGCTGCAATCGGCCGCCGGCAGCCCCGGCAGCTGAGCCCAGGCGCGCTCAGCGCGAGGCGATCGTCAGCCGATAGCGGCCGTCGGCGAACGCGATCACCAGCGCGGCGTTGTCGCCGGCTCTGACGGCGCCGCGCGGCAGTTCGGGCGTCAGGCGTCGCAGCGCAGCCAGCGCGTCGCGCAAGGTGGGCAGGCGCTCGGCCAGGGCCTGGGCCATCGCCAGGCTGTCGCACTCGGGCTCCGGGTTGCCCGGCTCCGAGGGCCCGGCGGCCAGGCTGCATTGCGCCGGTTGGGCGTCTGCCGGTGCGGCCCAGCCGGCGACCTGGGCCTCCAGCGTGTGCAGCACCTGCTCGCGCAAAGCATGCGCAACTTCGGTGGGGACCGCGGCCACGGCCATCGGTGTTGGTGTGGCGGCTGGCGGCCGGCGTGTGCCGAAGACCGCGCCCGCGCTCGCCCCGCTGAATGGCAGGGACCAACGTGGCGGGCCGAAGGCGACGCCGGTCACGGCCGGTGCGGCCGTCGCCGGGGCCGCAGGCTGCGCGGGCGGCGCAGCGGCGGTGGCGGGTTCGGGCGCTGGCGGCAGCGCCGGCGTCTTGGCAGGTGGGCGCGCCGAAGGGGCGGGCCGGGCAGGTGCCGCGGCCACCCGTTCGGCGGCAACAGGCGCGGGCAGCGTTGGCCGCACCGCTGTGGCGAGCCGCAGCCACACCATCGGTGCGCGCTGCGGCGAGGTGGTGGGCGCCACCGGCGCAGGTGCCTGGCGCCACCACAGCAGCACCAGCACCCCATGCGCGGCCAGGCTCAGGGCCAGTGGCCAGGCGACAGGGCGTTGCCGGTGCTGCATGCGGTGACGCGCGAGGCGGCGGGTGGCCCGGTCAGTACTTCACCTCGCCGTGGATCACGCGCGGCGCGGCGGTGACCTCGGGCTTGGCGCCGATGTAGACCGGCGACGCCGGGTCGCTCGGGTTGCGCAGGTCGTCGGCCGTGGGCAGCGCCAGCCCGTCCGGCAGGGCCAGGCCGGCCGTCTGGCAGACCGAGATCTCCTTGCGCGCGAAGCGGATCTCGCGGTCCAGCCACTTGACGAGGTAGGTCGTGCCGTCGACGCTGACGCGGCCCAGCGTTTCGTCGAACGGGATCACGAAGGCCGGCACGTAGCGCGAGTCGGGGGTGTCGCAGCTGACCTTGGCGTTGGTCAGGCGCGAGACGCATTCGCCCGGGATGCCCCACAGCTCGCCGAAGCCGCCGTACTGCAGCACCAGCGTCTTGCCGGCGTAGTCGCCATAGGCAGCACCGGCGGGCACGGTGTAGTTGACCTGCAGCGGAGCGTCGAAGTTGACGAAGGCACCCTGGCTGTTCTTCAGCGCGGCGAACTGGTTCCACTGGTTGGGGCCGGTCTCCCACTGGTAGTAGGCGTCGAGCTGCTCGATCTTCTCTTCGCAGAAGTGGGTGCTGTCGCCGGTGCAGCGCGCGTCATCGAGGCTCGCGAACAAGCGGCCGCTGCGCAGGCCGTTCTGGTAGCGCGGGTTCGAGGCGAGGGCCTCGGCGTTGGTGGCGGTCACCGCCTGGCCGGCGCCGTCTTTCAGCAACGCATCGGCGGCGCTGGTGCTGTAGTCCACCGTCGCCTCGGCCGGGCCCCAGCGGTTGTAGGTGGCGGGCACGAACGGCGACTCGGCGACCGAGCCGTTGGTGAAGTAGGCCGCGATGGTCTCGGCCGTCGGGCACTCGCGCAGGCAGTGCAGTTCGGCGGGCATGTCGGCCGGGTAGACCAGGTCCTGCTGGCGGTAGACCACGTTCAGGTGCGCCGCATCGACCGGCGCGCCGCCGGTGGCGATCGGGATGTACAGCTCACCGCCCAGCGATTGCGACCAGCCGCGCATGCCGCCGATGGTGCCGAAGTAGGACGCGGGCACCGACTTCTCGACCTCGTAGGTGCGGCTCTGGCACGGGCCGTTGTCGCACACGACCTCGCCGCTGACGCGGAACTCGCCGGCCGTGTTGTCCCAGTGCATCTCGTACTGGCGGTTGGGCTGCGCGCCTTCGAAGAAGCCGTCCATCTGCCAGACCCAGGTCTGGAACGGCAGCTTGTCGATGTCGGCCAGCGTGCGTGTCTGCTTGGTGTAGCGCATCAGGCGGCCGCCGGCCTTGGCCAGGGTGTAGTCGGTCTTGACCGGGTCGTGGCCGTCCTGGTATTCGACCCGCTGCACGGTGGCGCCGTTGGCCAGCGCCGGGGCGTCGGCCGGCAGCCAGAGGCCCCAGTAGCCCATGTGTCCGCTGTAGCGCTGGCCATCACCGGCGGTGAACTCGATCGGGAAGCCCGAGTGGCGCTCGATGCGGGCACCGCTGGCCGCGTCGTACAGGCCATAGCGCCAGACCGACATCTGGGTGTCGGCGTCGCTCGCGTCGCGGCTGAAGCACTGGTCGCTCGCGCCGTCGGAGCGGCGGAAGTAGTCGGCGTTGTAGGCGAAGCGGTAGTTCACCGTGCCGTCGCCCTGCTGGTAGCTGAGCCGGCCGGCCCCGCCGTCGGCCCCGCTGCTGGTCAGGCGCAGGGCCTTGGTCGAGCTGTGATCGCCGCCGCCTTCGATCTCGAAGTAGCTGATGCCCTCGGCATTGCCGTCGAGGTAGCCGTTCATCATGCAGGGGCCGTCGCCGCCCTTGCCGCAATAGTCGAGCCGGAAGATGCCGTAGGGGTTGCTGTCGCTCGGGGCTTCGGTCGCGCTGATGTTGACGAAGATCGTCGCGGCGAAGTCCTTCTCTTTCTCGTCGATCCAGGTCTTCACGCGCATCGGCTCGTCGTTCGAGCCGCGCGCGGAGTTGACGGTCGACGTCATGTAGGCCGGGGCCGAGGTGCTGGCGCTGTCGGCGCCGGAGTTCGAGCTGCTGGCGCGCGCCTCGGGGTCGCACTTGTTGCCGTCGACCAGCGCGATGTAGTTGCCCTGGTTGACCAGCGCTTCGGGCCGCATCGCGCCCATCACGCAGGTGATCATGTTGACCTGCGAGATGCCGCGCGAGGTGGCATCTTCGACATGGCTTTGCTGTGCATCGGTGCGGTAGGCCGAGCTGCTGGCGGGGGCGGCCAGCGTGGCCGAGCAGGCGACGAGGGCGGCGGCGGCCACGGCAATGGCGCGCGGCGGGCAGGGCAGGCGATGGGTCATGGACAGGCTCCTGGCGTGCGGGCGGGTCATTGGGCGTTCTTGGCGGTCACGACCGACACGCTGGTCGGCGTGGCCACGCCTTGCACCTGGCTGGCGCCACCACTGACCGGCGGCGGTGCTTCGGTGCTGGACCCCGAGCCGCCGCCACAGGCGGTCAGCACGAGCGGGATGAGGCAGGCGGCCAGCGTCGTGGAGGCAGGGCGGAGCAACGGCATGAGGGTCCCTTCGGAGCAGGTGGGCAGGAACGAGCGCGCGACGGGCGGGTGGCGGCGTTCGCAAGTCGTCCCTGGGTTGTCGGCCCCGGCGGGGGCTGGTGAAGGTGTCCCGGGCGTGCGTATTGCGCGGTCGAACGCAGGAAAAACCCCGCTCATCAAATGTGAATGAGAAAGATTCCCATTACTGAGTACACTGAGAGCGCTTCATTTGCTGCTGTCCACGGCCATGATCGTCTGCCTCTGCCACCGTGTCTCCGACCGCGACATCCACCGGGTCATCGGCGAAGGCGTCACCAATTTCGAGTTGCTGCAAGACCTGACGCGCGTGGCGTCGAACTGCGGCAACTGCCTGGACTGCGCGCAGATGATCTTCGAGGAAGCCTGTGCCGCCCGCGGCTGCGGCGAGAAGCATGTGCACGCCGCGGGGCTGACGGCAACAGCCGCCCCCTGACGCCGGCCTGAGGGCCGCAACCCCTAGAGCACGACCCCTGCACGCGGGTTCGCGACCGCGGCAGGCCCCAGGCACCGGTTAGAGTCCCTGCCCAGCGGCGACCGGCCGCTTGAAGAGGGAGCACGGCGTGCAAAAGAAATGGGCCATCGCCACCGGGGCGATCGTGGTGGCCGCGGTGGCCATCGCGGTGGTGACACTGCGTTATTCGCGCTACGGCGGGCACATCAGCGGCCTGGGCATGGACCTGCGGCAGCCCGCCGCCTACATCGCCACGCCGTCGCTGACCGCGCTGTCGCGCGACATGGTCCAGGCGCCGGTGTTGCGCGAGCTGCTGACCGAAGACTTCGTTTTCTACTACGAAGCCCATGAAGACCGGCTCGGCCTGGCCGGCGCGATCAAGCGCGTCGCCTACGAGCACGAGACCACCTTCACCGACGACCTGATGGCGCTGGCGCTCGACCAGCCGGCCGAAGTGGCGCTGTGGGCCGACGACCGTGGCGCGGCGCGCCACTGGGCGCTGGCGATGACACGCGGCGCGCTGGCCAAGGCGATCCAGGGCCTGGGGGCGATCGCCGCCAAAGACAAGCAATTGACCTTGGTGGCCGAGGTGCCGCTGGCGAGTTTCGGCCTCGAGTCGGTGCCGGTCTATGCGCTCAGCCTGTCGCCGCGGCGCACGCTGGCGATCGCCTCGCGCGGCAACCGCGTGGTGGTGCTGTCCGACCCCGGCCTGCTTTTCGACAACGAGCGCCAGCCGGACCCGGAGGCCACGAAGGTCCTGGCCAGCCTGCTCTCGGCTGACGAAGGCGAGCAGGGGCTGTGGCGGCGCCAGTTCGGCCTGCCGGCCCCCGGCACCAACCACACGCTGGTGGCGGGCGGCCCGCTGCTGGCGCTGGGTTACCACCGCTTCATGCCGGCCTTGCAGGCGCTGCGGGTCGACGTGGCACCCGGCGGCGCCAGCCTGCGCAGCTTCGTCCGCCAAGGCGGTGCCTGGCCGACGTCCCCTTGGGCGGCGGTGCCGGCGCAGGCCGCGGCCTGCAGCGTGTTGCCGGTGGACTGGGCGGCAGCCCGCACCGTGTTGTCGGGCGCCAAGGGCGGCAACGCCCCGGGCGGTGACGCCACGGCTGCGCTGGCCGAGATGGCGCAGGGCTTCGACGGCCCGGCGGCGGTCTGCTGGTATGCGAAGTCGCAGCTGCACACGCCGCTGCTGGTGGCCCACGCCAAGGGCCCGGCGCCGAGCGCGGCGACACAAGAGGCCTTCATGCGCTGGTGGCTGCCCAAGGGCGCGCAGTGGGAGGCCGGCGACAAGGCCGCGGCCATCACGGCGCCCTACGGCAGCCAGAAGCAAGACGATGCGTCCGGCTACCGCGCCGCCTTCCGCCGCGTGGGTGACTGGTGGTTGTTCTCGCCCGACGAGGCGCTGGTGGCACGCGCCGAAGATGCGATCGCCCGCCGCTACCCCAGCGTGGCCGACACGCTGGGCGGCCAGGCCGCGCTGGCCGTGGCCGCACCGGCGCAGGTGGCCGAGCTGCTGCGCCGCGAGGCCCTGGCGGTGCTGCCGCAAGAGCAGGCCGCGATGCGCCAAGCGGCCGAAACCCAGCTGCTGCCGCGCCTGGCCGCGTTCGGCCAGTTGCCGGCAGTGCAGGCGGTGCCGCAGGGCCAGCGTGACGCGCAAGGCTGGATCGCGCTGGACTGGCGCCCCGTGTCGCCGGCTGCCGCGCCATGAGCACGTTTCGGCCCCAGCGGCGCCAATGCCTGGCGAGCCTTGCGGCCCTGGCGAGCGCCTGGGCCTGGCCGGCTCATGCCGGCGAACAACCTCGGCTCGACCCCGCCCAATCCCGCCAGCTGCGCGACTGGATCACGGTGCTGATCCACGCCCAGGTCGAGCAAGGCCCGACACCGCGCTGGACCCACCGCGACTGCGCCGGCCTGGTCCGCTTTGCGGTGGCCGAGGCGCTGCGTGAGCACGACCTGGCCTGGCGCCGCTCGATGGGCCTGCTGGGCAAGCGCCTGCCGCCCGACCTGGACGCCAGCGCTGCCGCGCCGCTGCGCCACAACTGGCGCCGGGCCGACGGCAGCCAGGGGGCGTTCGTCTCGGCGATCGAGCTGGTGCAGTCCAACACCCGCTTCGTGAGCCGCCAGCTGGCGCAGGCGCAGAGCGCCGACCTGCTGTTCTACGACTTCGGCGACGACCAGCACCTGATGGTCTGGATGGGCTCGTACATCGCCTACCACACCGGGCGCATCGAGAAGGGCGACAACGGCCTGCGCGCGCTGCGCCCGTCGCAGCTGATGGCCTGGTCCGACACCCGCTGGCGCCCCGCCACCGACAACCCGAACTTCGTCGGCCTGCACAGGCTGGCGTTCATCGCATGACGACGACCCTGCTCCGCCGCGCCTTCTTCGCGCTGGCGCTGACCCTGGCCACGCTGGTGCCGACGATGGTCACCGCGGCCGACGACCAGCCGCTGCCCAACGACCACACGCCGTTCGTCGGCGAGCCGTTCTTCCTGCTGTCCGATGCCACCTTTGGCAGCGGCGAGCCGGCCAAGGTGCGGCTGGAGATCAACAACCCCGACCAGTTGTCGACGGTCGGCGGCGTCGACATCGTGCTGTACCGCGTGCCCGAGCCGCTGGCCTTCTTGCAGAAGCAGCGCAACCTGCACCGCATCCAGGTCGAGGGCAAGCCGGCCGGCGAGGGCCTGGCCAACACGCTGACCCACCTGTGGGACAGCTGGGTCGTCAAGGCGCGCATTGCGTGGCAAAAGCTGTTCAGCGGTGATGCCCGCCGAGCGGTGACCGAGCAAGCGCCCGAGCTGAAGACCTCGCCCACGCTGCGGCGCCCGTCGACCTTCGAAGAGCCGCCGCAGTTCAAACCGCTGCCGGGGCTGCCGGTGGTCGAGCGCATTCGTTACCCGGTGCACCAGGCCAAGGCGATCGAGCCGCCGAAGGACCTGAAGCTCGCCGGCAGCTCGAGCGAGTTCATCCAGCCCAGCGCCGGCAATGTCTTCATCCCGCTCGGCGCGCAAAAGCCCGGGCTGTACCTGGTCGAGGCGATGGCCGGCCAGCACCGCGCGACCACGCTGCTGTTCGTCAGCGACACGCTGGCGCTGACCAAGGTCTCGGGCGCGCAGATGCTGGTCTGGAGCGCCCACCGCGCGCAAGGCCAGGCCGTGCCGGCGACCCAGGTCGTGTGGACCGACGGTGTGGGCGTGCTGAAGACCGGCGCCACCGACGCGCAAGGCCTGCTGCGCATGGACAAGCCCGCGGCGCCCGAGCAGACCTACGTCTTCGGCGAAGACCCGGCCGGCGGTGTCTTCATCTCGGAAAACTTCTACTACGACAGCGAGATCTACAACGCCAAGGTCTACGCCACCACCGACCGGCCGCTGTACCGGCCGGGCGACATGGTGATGCTCAAGGTCACCGGCCGCGAGTTCAAGAACGCGCGTGACTCGGTCGCGCTGGCCGATGGCGACATCGGCCTGGTCGTGCGCGACCCGGCCGGCCAGGTGGTCGCGACCCAAACACTCAAGTTCAGCGGCACCAGCGGCGCCGATGGCCGCTTCCAGCTGCCCGACAACGCGGCGGCCGGCGGCTACGAGCTGATGCTGACGCTGCGCGGCGACAACTACACCGCGGCCTTCCGCGTGGCCGACTACCAGAAGCCGCACTTCGAGATCCAGTGGCTGCCCGACAAGGCCGACTTCGCCACCGGCGACCCGGTGGCCGGTGCGATCCAGCTCAGCTACCCCGACGGCAAGCCGGTGGCCAACGCGCGCCTGAGCCTGAGTGCCCGCGCCCAGGCGCTGAGCATGGTCGAAGGCGAGCTGGACTACAGCGGCTCGTTCCCGCTGAAACTGTCGCAGGACGAACTCGTCACCGATGGTTCCGGCAAGGCGCAGTTCAAGCTGCCGGCCGCCGAGCAACCCAGCCGTTATGTGCTGACCGTGCTGGCCACCGATGGCGCGGCCTACCGTGTGCGCAGCACGCGCGAGCTGCTGGTCGAGCGCGGCAGCGCGGCCTGGCTGCTGGCGCCGGAGCGGCAGTTCTCGAAACCGGGCGAATCCTTGAGCTTTCGCTGGAGCCCGAGCCGCCGCGCGACCGACACCACGCCGGCCCAGCCGCTGCGCTGGGAATGGCTGCGGCTCGAAGACCGCCAGCGCAGCAGCGGTGACCTCACGGCGCCGGGCACCGCGGCCGGGGGCGCGGTGGCGATCAGCTTCCCGCAGCCGGGCTCGTACACCGTGACCTTGCGCGACGCGCAAAAGCGCATCGTCGCGGCCACCTCGCATTGGGTGTCGGGCGAGGGCCTGAAGGCACCGGCCGGCAGCATCGCGATCGTCTTCGACAAGGCCAAGTACAACCCCGGCGACACCGCAGAGGCGCTGGTCACCTTCCCCGAGCCGGTCGACCAGGCGTTGCTGACGCTGGAGCGCGAGCGTGTCGAGGCGGCGGCCTTGCTGACCCGCGGCGGCGAGGGCTTCACGACCGAACGCCTGGGCCCGACGCAGTGGAAGGTGAAGCTGCCGGTGACCGAGGCGATGAGCCCCAACGTCACCCTCTCGGCGGCCTATGCCAAGCACGGCGACAGCGTGTTCCAGAACCAGGGCCTGAGCGTCGCGCAGCCGCGCGTCGCGCTGGAGTTCAAGCCCGACAAGCCGGTCTACGCGCCGGGCGACACGGTCAACGTCGAGCTGAGCACCACGGTCGGCGGCAAGCCGGTGGCGGCCGAGGTCGCGGTCGGCGTGGTCGACGAGATGATCTACGTGCTGCAGCCCGAGATCGCGCCGACGATCGACGACTTCTTCTACCACCCGCGGCGCAACAACGTGCGCACCAGCGTGTCGCTGTCGTTCATCGGCTACGACCTGGCAACGCGCAAGCTCGGCGAGTTGCCGGGCCGCCGCGGCGAGCCGCAGCGCGCGGTGAAGGTGCTCGAGCGGCCGCGCCGCGACAACATCGACACGGCGGCCTGGGAGCCACGCCTGCGCACAGACGCGTCGGGCCGCGCCCGCTTCAGCTTCAAGATGCCCGACTCGCTGACCCGCTGGCGCCTGACCGGCCGCGCCGTCGATGCCAAGGGCCTGGTCGGCCAGCAGGTGGCGTGGGTGCGCAGCGACAAGGCCTTCTATGCCAAATGGACCAGCCCGGACTGGCAACGCGTGGGTGACCAGGCGCAGGCCAGCATCGCGCTGTTCAACCAGGGGCGTGACGCGCAAGAGGTCGAGTGGGCGGCGCAAGGCGCCGGTGTGTCGCAGCAGGGCAAGCTGAGCCTGAAGCCCGGCGCCAACTTCGTGACGCTGCCGCTGAAGGCCGAAACCCTGGGCGCGCTGGACCTGACCGTCACGCTGCGCCAAGGCGGCAAGGTGGTCGACACGCTGGCGACGCCGCTCAAGCGTGTGCCGGTGGCGTGGAGCAACCCGCGCGAGCTGGTGCTGGACCTGACCGCCGGCCCCGCCGCGCTCAGCCTGCCGGCCGACGCGCGCAAGGTCCGCGTCACGCTCGCGGCCGATCCGGCCGTCGGTGCCTTCAGCCGCTGGGTCGACGACCTGGTCGAGTACCCGTACGGCTGCGTCGAGCAGACCGCGAGCCGCATGCTGCCGCTGTCGATCGCGCTGCAGTCGTTGTCGGCCGCGCAGCAGCCGCTGGCGCCGATGTTGACGCAGCGCTTGTCCACGGCGCGCCTGTCGCTGGCGCAGATGGCCGGCCCGCAGGCGCAGTTCGGCTGGTGGGGCCGCGGCATGGCCGATGACCCTTTCCTCACGGCCTACGCCTACTACGCCGACTGGCGCGCCACGCAGGCGCTGCGTGCGCCGTTGCCGGCCGCGCACTGGCAGCGCCTGCTCGACGTCTACGCGAAAGAGGGCGCCAAGACCTCGCCGCTGCAACGCGCGCTGGCCCTGCACTGGATGCAGGAGATGGGCTTGCCGGTCGGCTCGATGGTCGATGCGTTGCTGGAGGAACTGGTCGCCGCCAAGGCCGAAGGTGATGCCGCGGCGGCGGGCCAGCGCGGCAGCGTCGTGATGAGCGACGAGGCCAGCGGTGCGCGCGACATCGCGCTGGTGCTGGCCGGCTTCACCGCCGGCTCGCGGGTGAGCGCGCCGCAGCGCGCCGAAGTCGACGCCGCCGCGGCGCGCCTGGCGCCGTCGCCATCGCCGTTGGTGCAGAGCCTGCTGGTGCTGGCGAAGAAGGGCGGGGCGGCGCAGGCCAATGCGCTGCTGGCCCAGGTGCGCGGCGAGCAACCGACCTTCGACCGCGCGCAGGCCCTGGTCTGGCTGCACAAGGCGTTGGGCAGCACGCCGGATGTGCGCGCCGAGGCGGGCAGCCTGCCGGCGCCCTGGGTGGCGTCGCGCGGCAGCATCGGGCAGCCGCTGTGGACGCTGCCGGCGACCGCGGCCAAGCCCGCGACGCTGGCGGCCAGCGGCGGTGCCAAGGTCGCGTTCGTCGCCTTCGACAGCAGCGAAGCCGGCAACGCGCCGGCGCTGCCGGTGCAGATCGAGCGCCGGCTCTATCGCGTGGTGCCGCAAGCCAAGCCCAAGGCGGATGCTGCTTCGGCCCCGAGTGGCAACGCGCCACCCTCAGCGCCTGACGAGGGCCACCTGACCGTCAAGCTCGAATTGGTGACACCCGGCACGCCGCTGGACACCAACACGCTGTACCTCGACGCACTCGACGTGAAGAGCCAGCAGCCCTTGCACTGGGGCCTGCTGGAGGTGGCGTTGCCGCCCGGCGCAGCGGTCGAGGCCGGCACCTGGGGGCTGGACCTGCAGGGTGACGAAGCCGGCAAGACCACGCCGCTGGAGCGCGCCGTTCACCAGGCGATACCGCTGGGCTATGCGGTGCCGGTGGAAAAGCTGGCGGGCGGTGAATCGGTGACCTACCGCCACCTGCTGCGCTTCTCGCAGCGTGGCCGCTACCAGCTGCCGCCGGCGCGGCTGTACCGCATGTACGAGCCCGAGGCCAAGGCGCTGGAAGCCGGCAAGGGCTGGGCCACGGTGGAGGTGCGCTGAGCTTGGACGGGAAGACCACGAGCCTGTTGCGCAGCGTGCGGGTCGGCCTGGCGACGCTGACGCTGCTCGCCTGCGCCGGCGCGGCCCAGGCGGCGCCCGCCCCGGCGCTCGTCTGGCGTGCCGGCGACGGCTCGCTCGCCCATGCGCCGGCGAATGTCGACCCACCGGCCAGCGCGCCGCTGGGCAGCGTCTGGAAGCTGTTCGTCTACAGCTACCTGCAGACCACCAATGCGCAGGAGCCGGTCTACCGCTGCGAGCGCGCGCAGCGTGAGCCTGGCGACGAATACTGCTGCGAGCCTGGTGAAAGTATCGGCCGCGACGCGGCGCTGCAACGCAGCTGCGGCGCCTACTTCGAGCCCAAGCGCCTGGGCCTGAAAGACGCCGACTGGCAACGCTTCTGGGCCGCGCGCAACGCACCGGCTTGGCTGCGCCCGCTGGCATCGCTGCAACCGGCCACGCAGGTGCCGATCGCCAGCCTGCTGGAGGCGCTGCAGCGGGTGCCCTACGGCGCCCGCCTGGCCGCGCGCCAGGCCCTGCTGCCCAACACCTTGCGCGACATCGGCGTGCTGGACGCGCTTGGCAGCTCGCCGCGCTTCAAGACCTGGTCCTGGTTCGACGCCAAGGGCGAGCGCTGGGGCGGTGGTGCCGGCTGGCTGGCCGACGGCTCGCCGTTCTGGTTCGGCGCGCCGGGTACCGGCCGCATCGCGCTGCAGCGCAACGCCGAGATGATCGCGGCGGCATGGAACGCGCGTGGCTTGCTGCATGCGCCGCCCGACGCCGCGGCCCTGCAGGCCCAACCCTGCGTCGACGTGAACTTCTTCAGCCGCTACCCGCTGACCCAGGTGCTGCGCGACGACAACCAGCCGGCACCGCTGGGGCCGCTCGCGCCGCTGTCGCGTGGTGGGCAGTACGCGCTGCACTTTGCCAACGGCCCGAAGCTGATCGTGCCGGGGCAGCCCGAGTTCCAGCTCACCGGCAGCTTGAAGGCGCCGCGCCTGCAGGCGCGCTTGCCGCTCGAAGACTACGTGGCCCGTGTCGTCGACCGCGAAGGCGACGGGCGCGAAGTGGCCGCCGCGCGGGCATTGGCGATTGCCGCGCGCAGCTGGTTGCGGCAGAACAGCGGGCCGGCGGCGGGTGCCGATGGCGGCTGCCTGCAGGTCGACGACGACAGCCGCGCGCAACGCGTCAGCCCGCGCCCGCCCACGCAGGCGGCGCGCGCCGCTGCGGCGTTCACCGCCGGCCTGGTGCTGACCGGGGCGCCCGTGCGCTACCAGCTCGACGGGCCCCAGCCCCAGGTGATGGCCTGGCGCCAGACGGTGGCCGCCAGCCGCGCCGGCGTCGGCGTCGAGGGCCTGCTGCGCGACGCGTTCCCCGCGGCCACGCTGGCCGGCTGGAGCGACGAGAGCGACTGCGAGCCGATGCCGCGCGCCGCGGCCTGGCTGGCCGAGCGCGAGCCGCGCTGGCGCAAGGTGCTGCGCGCCGAGGCCGGCTACGAGCCGCTGGACAACGCGCCGCAGGTCTGCGCGCTGTCACAAGGCGTGCCGCATGCCGACCTGCGCCGCGGCCGCCTGTTCGTGCGCGAGTGGTCCAGCCGCGATGGCCGCGTGTCGCTGATCCACGAGTACCTGCACCTCACCTTCCGCCGCCACCCGAACGGGCGCGACGAGGCCTACATCGAGCGCTTGGCGCAGCAATTGGCGGACTCATGACATCCACCCCCCTTCATCGTTCGATCGCCGTCGCGCTCATCGCCTTGGGCCTGGGCGTACCGGTGTTGGCGCAAGAGGCAGGCCGCCCGGTGATCGACACGCCGGCCGGCGGCTGGCGTGCCAGCGACAGCACGCAGCGCGACTTCGTGCAGACCGTCCACTACCCGGCGTCCAACGTCAACACCGAAGGCCGCAGCGCCAGCGCGCTGATCGCCGGCCGCATCGCCAAAGACCTGGCCGCCGCGCCGGCCAAGGCGCGCCAGCCGGCCCGGCTGGTGGTCGACGGCGTCGCGCTGCCGCTGGACGCGGCGCAGGACGGGCGCTTCTCGCGCCCCTGGTCGTTCGGCCCCGGCGCGCATGGCGTGGCGGTGCGCGGGCCCGGCGGCGCCGGCATGCCCGAGCGCCGGGTCCAGTTCTACGAGGCCAACGCGAGCCGCGTGGCGCCCAAGCTGCGCGTGGTGCTGAGCTGGGACACCGACATGACCGACATCGACCTGCACGTGGTCTCGCCCGACGGCCAGCACGTCTGGTACGGCCAGCGCGTGGCCGCCAACGGTGGCGCGCTCGATGTCGACGTGACCACGGGCTTCGGCCCCGAGATCTACGCCCACCCGAACCCGATGCCCGGCATCTACCACGTCTATGCCCAGTACTTCGGCGCCGGCGAGCGCGAGGACGCGCTGACCGTCGCGCAGGTCGCGGTGATCGAGAACGAGGGCACGCCGCGCGAGAAGCAGCAGGTGTTCCGCGTGCCGCTGCGCAAGCCGGGCGAGCTGACGCTGGTGCGCTCGTTCGTGGTGCCGTGAGATGGCGATGAAGGCACGAGCTGCTTCGCTGCTGGTGCTGGCCCTGGGGGCTGGCGCTGGCGTGCACGCCGCCGATGGGGCCGAGCGCACGATCCAGCGCCCCGCCGGTGGCTGGACGCACAGCGGCCTGATCGAGACCACCCAGCACGTCGAATACGCCTACCCGAACAACTTGATTGACCGCGGCGGCCAGCGTGGCCGCACGCTGATCGAAGGGCGGCTGAAGCAGCTGGGCACTCACCGCCAACCGCCGACGCTGGTCGTCAACGGCAACGCGATGCCGCTGTACAGCGACGAGCAGGGCCGTTTCGCGCGGCCCTATTCGTTCGGCCCCGGCAGCAACGGCATCGAGCTGCGCGGCACCGACGGCAAGGTCGTGCAACGCACCCAGTTCTACGAGGCCAATGCGCTGAAGACGCAGGCCAAGGTGCGCGTGATCCTGGCCTGGGACGACCCGCAGGCCGAGCTGGACCTGCACGTGCTGACCCCCGACGGCGGCCACGCCTTCTTTGCCAACCCCATCCTCGCCAACGGCGGCGGGCTCGATGTCGACAGCGTCGACGGCGCCGGCCCGGAGATGTTTTCGCTCGCCGCGCCGGTGGCTGGCGTGTACCACGTCTACGTCAACTACTGGGGCAACTTCGGCGCCGAGGGTTACCACTTCGACGAATCGACGCGCCAGCAGCCGGTGATCAGCGCGCGCATCACGCTGGTCTTCGACGAGAACACCGGCGCCGAGAAACGCGAGACCTTCACCGTGCCGATGCGCAAGATCGGCGACCTGACGCTGGTGCGCTCGTTCCGGCGGGGGTGATTCAACTGTCGGCCGACCTCGCTTTCCACCGTCCTCTACGGAGCCTCGAGATGGCATCGATCCGAAAGCACTTCCTGTTGGCCGCGGCCTGGTGCATCGCGTGGTGCCTGGGCACCCTGGCCCCAGCGGCCGAAGCGGCACCGGTGCTGCTGAAGCCGGTGGCCGTGAAGGCGTCGGCCACCAGTGCCGACAGCCGCGCCGACGATGCGACCGATGGCGATGTGAACACCCATTGGGTGTCCGGCAAATTCCCCAAGCAGTGGATCCAGCTCGACTTCGGCCGCCCGGTGGCGATCGGCCAGATCCGCCTGCTGACCAGCCAGAACCCGACGGGCGCCACCACCCACACCATCTCCGTGGGTGACGACCCCAACCACCTGCGCGTGGTGCGCAAGTTCAGCGGCCTGACCAGCGACAACCAATGGCTGGCGCACAGCGGTGACGGCCAACACGGCGACCGGCTCGGCCACGCCCGCTATGTGCGCATCACCACCACCCAGAGCCCGTCCTGGGTGGCCTGGCGCGAGATCGAGGTCTACCAGGGCGTCGAATACCTGGGCTACTTCGGCAGCGATTTCGAAGGTCAGTTCACCGGTGACCCCGCAGCCGAGACCGCCGCGGCCGGTGCCAACCTGACCTGGATCCGCTCGTTCGACAAGGACGTCATCGGGGCGCGCCTGGTCGCTGCAGAGACGGTGAAGAGCAAGTCCGTGCTGGTGCTGGATTCGCAGCTTTTCTACATCGACGACCAGGGTAAGCTGACCTTGCGGCCGGACGACGAACGGCACGCCCTGCTGGACGTCGTCTCTCGAGTCGCCGCCGACCATGAAGGCACCATCGCCGCGGTCTACGCACTGGACGAGCCCTACCTCAATGGGGTGATGACTGGAACCCTGCAAGACCAGATGAGGCGGTACTTGCTCCAAGCAGCGGCCGACCTTCGCCATTACTTCCCCGGCAAACCCGTTGGCGCCATCATCTCGGTCGACCCGCGAGAGTTTGACCTCGAAGCCAAGTACTTCAAGATGTTCGACTGGGTTGGCTTCGACTGCTACGGTGAGTGGGCCGCGTGCGGCCCAGTTCCAAAACGCAGCATGCGCTACCTCATCGACACGCTGCGCAGCAAGCTCGGCCCCAGCCAGCGCATGATCGCCACGCCCTGGGCCTTCCGCTACGACGACACCGGCACCGGCCTGCAGGCGCAGAACGAGCTGGTCGACAACATCAACCACTGGCACGCCGAAGTCCTGGGCGACGGCAAGTACGTGGCGGTGGCGCCGTTCCTGTGGAACAGCCTGGACCTGAACGCCAATGGCATACCCGACACCGGCGCCAAGGACCTGCCTTGGGCCAAGGAGCGGGTCTTTCAAATGGCCCGCCAGTTGCTGCACCCCGGGGACACCCAGGTCTTCCCGGTCGCGGTTCGCGCGTCGGGTAGCTACGAGACCAACTACCCCTTCGCCGCCACCGACCGCGACAACGCCGACAAGTGGAATGCCGGCGGCCCGGCGACGCAGTGGATCGAGTTCGACCTCGGCGGTAGCCGGCCGATCTCGAAGGTCCAGCTGCTCACCGCGCAGAGCCCGGCGGGCGCCACCGCGCACCAGCTCTACGGGGCCGGCCACGACAGCGGCACCGGTGCCTGCCCCGCTGAACTCGGTGGCTATGCACCCCTCGGCGACGCGTGGGTCGGCGTCACCGACGACAACCAGTGGCTCAGCTGGAAGGGCACCGCCAACATCGCCTGCCTGCGGGTCGTCACGACCCAGAGCCCGTCGTGGGTCGGCTGGCGTGAGATCTCGATCTGGCGGCGGTAGCCTGCTGGTCGCCGGCCGCGGGCTCAGCCAGCCGGTTTTGAAGCGCCGGCCTCGCCGGCCTGCATCTCGTAGCCGTGTTCGTCGGTGCCGACGATCACGAAACCCAGGCGCTCGTACAGGTGTCTCGCTGGGTTGTGGGTCAGCACCTTCAGCTTCAGCGCGACGCCCGCGGCGCGCGCTTCGGCGACCAGGCCACGCACCAGCGCCGCCCCGATGCCGCGGCCCTGCTGCTCGGGCAGCAACTGCACCTGGATGATCCACCACTGGTGCGGCTCGCGGTGCAGCTTCCACAGCCCGACCGGGCGGCCCTCGACCTCGACGACCTGGGCCTCGTCATAGAAATTGCGCACCCGCGCCTCCATCTCGGCCGACGTCTGGACGATGCCGGCCGCACGGTGGTGCGGGTCCATCGCCACTTCACGCAGGCGCAGCAGAAAAGGCACGTCGGCCTCTTCAGCGGCGCGCAGCGTGAAGGTGGGCGGGGTGCTCAACCTCAAACGGCTGCCAGCGCCCGGGTCAGCTCGTCTTGCAGGTCCTGCACGTCTTCGACGCCGACCGACAGGCGGATCAGCGTGTCGCCGATGCCGAGCTTGGCGCGCTGCTCGGCCGGGATCGACGCGTGGGTCATGATGGCCGGGTGCTCGATCAGGCTTTCGACGCCGCCCAGGCTCTCGGCCAGTGCGAACAGCTCGCAGGTTTCGAGGAAGCGGCGCGCGCCGGCCAGGTCGCCCTTCAGGTCGATCGAGATCATGCCGCCGCCGGCGCGCATCTGCCGCTTGGCCAGCGCGTGCTGGGGGTGGCTCTCCAGCCCCGGGTAGTGCACCTTGGCGACCTTGGGCTGCGCTTCGAGCCACTGCGCCAGGTGCAGTGCGCTCTGCGAGTGCCGCTCCATGCGCAGCGCCAGCGTCTTCACGCCGCGCAGCGCGAGGAACGAGTCGAACGGCCCGGCGATCGAGCCGATCGCGTTGTGCAGGAAGGCCAGTTGCTCGGCGATCTCGGCGTGGCGCGGCTCCTTGCCGACCATCGCGACGCCGCCGACCACGTCGGAGTGGCCGTTGAGGTACTTGGTGGTCGAGTGCACGACGATGTCGAAGCCCAGTTCCAGCGGGCGCTGGCCCCAGGGGCTGGCGAAGGTGTTGTCGGCCACGGCCAGCAGGTTGTGCTGGCGCGCGATGCCGGCCACGGCTTCGAGGTCGATCAGCTTCAGCAGCGGGTTCGACGGCGTCTCGACCCAGACCATCTTGGTGTTCGGGCGGATCGCCGCGCGCACCGCCGCCGGGTCGGTCATGTCGATGAAGCTGAACTGGTGTGCGGCGCTGCGCCGGCGCACGCGCTCGAACAGGCGGAAGGTGCCGCCGTACAGGTCGTCGCTGGCGATGATGTGGGCGCCGCTGTCGAGCAGCTCCAGCACCGTCGACATCGCGGCCAGGCCCGAGGCGAAGGCGTAGCCGCGCTGCGCGTTTTCCAGGTCGGCCACGCAGCGCTCGAAGGCTTCGCGGGTCGGGTTCTGCGAGCGCGAGTACTCGTAGCCCTTGTGAACGCCGGGGCTCGACTGCACGTAGGTCGAGGTGGCGTAGATCGGCGGCATGATCGCGCCGGTGGTCGGGTCGGGGTGTTGCCCGCCGTGGATCACGCGGGTGTTGAAGCCGTGTTCTTTCATGTTGATAAAAGCATGTTGGTGGAGGGTGAGCCGGCGACGGGCCGCTCCCTAGCCGGCTCGTTCCCCTCGGGGGACGGACCGGAGCGAAGCGGAGGGCCTAGGGGCGCGTTTATGCGAGATTTCTCCGCAGGTGGTTCAGCAGGTCGAAGCGGGTGATGAGACCATAGAAGCCGTCGCGGTCGGCGATCACCGCGACCAGGCCCTGCTTCAGCGTGGCGGTCAGTGCAGCAATGCCGGCAGTGGGCGACAGCGTTTCGACGCGCTCGCTCATCGCGCTCTTCACGGTCTCGCGGAAGCCGGCCGCGTCGCCCTGCACCCGCAGCAGCACGTCCGACTCATCCAGCAGGCCGACCAGGCGGCCATCGACCAGCACCGGCAGCTGCGAGATGTCGGCCGCGCGCATGCGCTGGAAGGCGGTCAGCAGCGCGTCGTCGGGCGACACGCTGACGACGGCGTCGTCTTCCATCCGGCGCGAGATCAGGTCACGCAGGTCACCCACCACTGGGCGCTGCAGCAGGCCCTGGTCGAACATCCACGCGTCGTTGTAGACCTTCGAGAGGTAGCGTGTGCCGGTGTCGCAGACGAAGGTGACGACGCGCTTGGGCGTGGTCTGTGCGCGGCAATGGCGCAGCGCCGCGGCCACCAGCGTGCCGGTGGACGAGCCCGCGGCGATGCCCTCGCGTTTGAGCAGCTCGCGCGCGGTGCTGAAGCTCTCGGCATCGTCGATCGTGTAGGCGTGCTTGACGCCCGACAGGTCAGCGATCGACGGGATGAAGTCTTCGCCGATGCCCTCGACCGCCCACGAGCCGGCCTGGCCGATGTGGCCGGTGGCGATGTAGTCGCACAGCACCGAGCCCTTCGGGTCGGCCAGCACGAACTCGGTCTGCGGGTCGACGCGGTTGAAGTAGCGCTTCAGGCCGCTCAAGGTGCCGCCGGAGCCGACGCCGCAGACGATCGCGTCGACACGGTGGCCCATCTGCTGCCAGATCTCGGGCGCGGTGGTGGTCTCGTGCGCCAGCGGGTTGGCGGGGTTGTTGAACTGGTCGCTGTACCAGCTGTTCGGGATGTCCTTGGCCAATCGGGCGGCCACGTCCTGGTAGTAGGCGGGGTGGCCCTTGCCGACGTCGGAGCGCGTGATGTGCACCTCGGCGCCGAGTGCCTTCAGGTGCAGCACCTTCTCGGCGCTCATCTTGTCGGGCACCACCAGGCACACCTTGTAGCCCTTGGCGCGGGCGACCAGCGCCAGGCCCAGGCCGGTGTTGCCGGCGGTCGCCTCGATCACCGTGCCGCCGGGCTTGAGGCTGCCGTCGCGCTCGGCCGCTTCGATCATCGCCAGGCCGATGCGGTCCTTGATCGAGCCGCCGGGGTTTTGGGATTCGAGCTTCAGGAAGAGCTGGCAAGGGCCGGTGTCGAAGCGCGTGACTTGGAGCAGCGGGGTGTTGCCGATCAGGTCCAGCACCGCGGGACGCGATGTGGTGTCGAATGTCGACCCGCAGGCCGTGGCAGGGATGGTCGTCATGTGTCTCCGGAATGGCTGTGGCCCCGAGGGCGGGTAATCCCCCGGGGCGTGGGCTTGTGCGCTGGTTGCGCAGGGGTGGTCAGCATACGCCGAGCCGCACGCGGCTCGATATGCGGGCCGCGCATGTCGGCGCTTGTCGCCTAAGAAGACTGACGGGCGCGCCAGTGCGACGGCGGAACGCCCAGCCGCGCGGAGAACACGCGCGAGAAGTGGGCCTGGTCGGCGAAGCCGCAGGTGGCGGCAATTTCACCCAGCGGCAGGTTCGGCCGCTGCATCAGCTGCAGCGCCAGCTCGATGCGGCGCTGCAGCAGCCACTGGTGCGGCGGCACGCCGGTGGATGTGCGAAAGGCCCGCGCAAAGTAGCTGGTCGACAGCCCCAGCTGCGCCGCCACATCGGCGATCGAGATCGGCAGGCCCAGGTTCGTGCGCATCCAGTCGCTGGCGCGGCGCAACTGCCACGGTGCCAACGCGCCGGGCGGTGTGGCCGGCATCGGCCCGTCGGCGGGTGCGAGGTCGGGCGTGGTCGCTGCCGACGGCCAGGCCAGTGAGGTGCGTTCCGCCAGGAGGGTGTCGATGTTGTCGCAGCGCATGGGGGTGTCTGTGGGCCCGGTGATCTTCCCGGCCCGCGCGGCGTTGCACCAGCCGGGCCGGCACTTAAGAAAAAGCACCGGGCGGTCTAAGTGGAATCACCAGGGTGGTGGCCTCGCGCGGGCGGCCGCACCCGCGGCCGCGACGAACGGCTGACCACCGAGATGAATGGTCGGAGTGCGGCGACGCCTAACCGGGCTTGGACTGCGCCGCCACGCCTTGCGGCAGGCTGCGCACCAGCTCGGTCAGCAGCTGCGCGGCGTGGCGCTGCAGTGGGGTCGCGCGCTTATGGGCCGAGGTGGCCAGGCACAGCACGCTCACCAGATCGGGCTCGACGATCGGCTGGGCCAGCAGCTCGTCGGCGCGGCCCGAGGCGACCACGGCACTGGCGTTCAGCACCGCATGGCCGTAGCCGGCGCAGACCAGGTCGATGATGGCCGCGATGCTGGAGACTTCCCACGCGATGTTCAGCGTCAGCCCCGCCAGCGTGGCCTGTGATTCGATCAGCCGGCGGATCACGTGCTGGCGCTCGGGCACCACCAGCGGGTAGCGCGCGAGCGATTTCAGCGCCACCGTGCCGCGCGCCTTGCCTTCGGCGCTGCGGGCGGCGCTGACCAGGCACAGCGGCTCTTGCAGCAGCGGCTGGATCGTCAGGTTGCTGGCCGCCTCGGGGTTGTAGACCAGGCCCAGGTCGACCCGGCCGGTGGCCAGCCATTCGGCGATGTGCGACGACAGGCCTTCGACGATCGCCAGGCGGGCCTTCGGCAACTGGCGCCGGAAGCCGTCGATCAGCGGCAGCGTCAGCTGGCGGCCGATGCTGGGCGGCAGGCCGATCGTGATGCGGCCGATCGGTTCGTCGCGCTGCGCGCCCATGTCGTCACGCGCTTGCGAGACGTGGTTGAGGATCGCCACGCTGTGCTCGAACAGGCGCTGGCCCGCTTCGGTCAGCGTGACGCCGCGGCCGTTGCGCAGCAGCAGGGTGTCGCGCAGCTCGACCTCGAGCGCGCGCACCTGGCGGCTCAGCGCCGGCTGCGCAATGTCCAGCGCCAGGGCGGCCTTGCTGAAGCTGCCCAGCTCGGCGACGCTGACGAAGTATTCGAGTTGCTTGAGGTTCATGCGGCGGGGTGGCGCCTTGATGATACGGCGCCACCCCGCGGGTCACGGCCTGGGCGAGCCGGGCTGGAAGTACAGCGCGGCCTGGCCTTCGACCGACTCGCGCGCGGCCGGCGACAGGTACCAGCCCAGCGGCACCAGGTCGCCGTTGTCGAGCTGGTCGTAGAACAGCGGGGTGGGCGCGTCGGGCTGGTTGGCCAGCTCGGCGGCCAGGGCGGCCGGCGCCTGGCGGCCGTGCGCACCGATGCCGGACACGTTGACCAGCGCCACCGCCGGGCCGAGCAGGTCGGCCAGCAGGTCCAGCCGATGGCGGTTGGCGGCGCGCAGCAGGTCGGCGTTCAACTCAGCGTCGCTGGGGTGCACACGCGGATCGAGGCATGGCACCGGCGGGCCGTCGAGCGGCGCGCGCTCGCAGTCGATGCGCGGCTGGCCGTTGCGGATCAGGATCAGCCGCGCCTTCCACGGTGGCGGCAGCCAGCCCTGCAGGCTGCGCCACAGGTCGGCCAGGCTCGCGGTGCCGCTGTTGTCGTGGTAGCCACCATCGGCCAGGTGGCCGCGGGTGCGGGTCTGGCCGGGCTCGGGGGGCAGCGCGGCCAGCGGGTTGATGAACGGGAAGCGGGCCGAGCTGTGGGCCGCGGTGATCAGCGGCGGCCAGGCGCCGAGCTCGGCCACCAGGTCGTGGCTGGCCGGCAGGTCCAGGCCGTCGAGTGTGCCGAGCACCGCGCGGTTGCCCGATTCGACCCAGGTGCTGTTCAGCAGCATCGGCGGCACGCTCGGCGGGTTGCCTTCGGAGCTCGGCAAGTCGCCGAGCGAATCGCCGAGGTGGCCGAACTGGCGGATCCATTCGCGCTCGAACGGTTGGGCCCGGCTCAGGTGCACGCAGCCGGGCTGGCTGCAGGCCAGGTCGAGCGGGCCGAGCTTCATCGTCGTCGGCAGCACGCGGGCAAAGGCGTCTTCGAACATCAGCCCGCCGATCAGGGGCGACAAGCCGTCGAGCTGGCGGAAACCCGTCTCGACGCAGGCGCGGACCGAGTAGCTGCTGGCCACGAGCGGCGCGTCGACGCCGCTCGGGGGCGGTGGCGCCGAAGCGGCCGAAGCGCCCGGTGGCGGCACCGCGCTGGCTGATGAAGCGGCGTCGCGCGTGTGGGCCAGGCAGGCGCGGTAGACCGCGATGCCGACCGAGCCGCCGGAGACACCGCTCAGCGCGGCGATGCGCTTGTCGATGGTCGGGTCGGCGTCGTGCAGCCGCGCCAGCACCTGCGCCGTCCAGTAGGCGCTGCGGATGCCGCCACCTTCGGCCGCGATCAGCAGCACCTCGGCCTGGCCGGGGGGCGGGTTGGCCGGCAGCTCCAGCACCCAGCTGCCCAAGGCTTGGCCGGGCGGTTGGCGCGGGCCGGGGCTGCGGGTGTCGGCCCGCGCGACCAAGGGTGCGCTGCTGCGGTCGACCGCTTTCAGCGCCAGCGTGGCGAACACCGCCAGCGCCACCGCGACCAGCCCGCGCACGAGGTTGAAGCGCGGGGCGCTCCAGCGCGGGAACATGCGGTTCGGCCCGTCGTGCGGGTAGCAGAACAGCAGCCACTGCGCTGCGCCCATCAGCACCAGCACGCCCATCGCATTGATGCCATGCCAGCGCAGCGTGGCCAGGTCGGCCGAGCGGGGCGCGGTCAGCGGCAGGCGGTGGTTGTCGGCCCAGCCCAGGCCGGCGAACAGCGCCACCAGCAACAGCAGCAACAGGCTCCATGCGACGGCGCGGCGTTGCTCGGCCAAGGTCAGCAGCCCGGCCACGCCCAACCACCAGTTCAGCGACAAGGCCAGCAGCGCGATCGTGGCCGGGGCCTGCGCCGTCACGTCCGGCCGCCAGGCCATCACGACGCGCAGCGCCGCCATCAGCAGCAACGCGATCAGCGGCCAGATGACCGGGTGCACCAGTGGCGAGAACCAGCGCATCAGCAACCGGGCCAGCGGCGCCAGCGCGCCGAGCCAGCGCTGGCTGCGCTGGATGCAGGGCGCGTCGCCGGGTGACGGCGCGCCGGGTGCGTGCAGCCCCTGGCGCTGCTTCAGCACCTCGGAATCGCCCCACAGCAGTTTGTAGAAATCGGGCTCGCTGTTGTAGTAGTGGGCTGGCTCGGCCAGTGACAGGCGCCGGCGCAACTGCAGCAGGAACAACCCGAAGCCCAGCGCCGCCACGCCAAAGCCCAGCAGCCCGATCAGCGTGCCGCTCAGCTGCCCGGCCACGGTGCCGGGCTGGGCCGCGCGCAGGCCGGCGGTGATCGCGTCGCCCACGGTGTAGGCCACCAGGCCGGCGACCATCACCAGCGGCACCAGCGAGATGGCCCGCGCCCAGCCGCGCGCGAACGCGCCGACGCGCGCCGGCACCCCCGTGCCGCCACCCAGCGCCAGGCCCGGCCTCTGCACCATGCCGGCCAGGCGGGTCCACAGCCAGCACGAGTAGGCCAGCATGCCGACCGCGACCGCGCACAGCCCCTGCACCAGGCGGCGCCAGAGCAGGGCCGTGGGGCTCGCGGCGGGGTCGGGGTAGGCCAGGCCGAGCAGCACGTCGCGGCATTGGTCCAGCACCAGCGTGAACAGGCCGAACATCACCAGCACCGCCAGCACATAGCGGCTGCGCCCGATCACGCCGGCCACCCCGGCGCGCCAGCCGGCGCGGGCCATGGCCTCGTTGCGCTGGTGGCCTTGCGCCAGGTCCAGGTCGAGCCCGAACCACCAGACCAGCGAGCCGATGACGATCGGCAGCAGGGCCAGGCCGATCATTGCGGGCTTCCACTGGTGGGCCCAGGCCCACGGGGCGGGCAGCGCGGCCTGGGCCGCCCGCTGGCAGGCGGCAGGCGCATCGGCCAGGCCCACCAGCGCCAGCACCGTGACCACACCGGCGAGCAGGGCGCCCAGGCCGAGGCACAGCATGCCGTCGCGGCGGTCGGCCGGCGCGCGGGCCCAGCGCCACAGCACGGCCAGCAACAGCAGGCCGATCACCAGGCTGCAGCCGGCCGCCCAGGGGCTGACACCCAGCCGCAGTGCGCCGGCGAAGTTCTCGGCCAGGTCCACCAGCACCAGCACGGCCACGCTGCCGGCGCCCAGCCACGGCAGCACGCGCGAGACGGTTTGTGCGATCAGGCCCGGCCCCGGTTGCAAGGCATGGTGCAGGCAGCGCCCCGTGGCCAGGAACAGCGCCGCGTACAGCGGCACGAACAGCGCACTGTCGACCAGCACATAGGCGGCGGCACTGCGCCAGCGCAGCGCGAACTGGCACCACAGGTTCACCGCGGCCGACACGCTGTCGCCACGCGACCAGCCGAGCAAATCTTCGATGCCGTAGCCCGACGGCAGGCGCAGCGCGAACTGGGTGGTCAGCAGCGCCAGCGCGACCAGGCCGCTGCCGGCGGCGAGCCAAGCCAGCGGGGCGATCGAGAAGTCAGCCTCGCGGCGGTCGCCGCCAAAGCCACCTGATGCGGACCAGCCGCCACCACCGTCACCGCCCGTCGTCTCGCCGGGTTGCAGAACCGCCGTGTCGCCATCTGCGATCGCCATCGCACGCTCCTCGCCGCTGGGGTGGGCGCGAGCATAGTCGGCGGGTCAAGGCTTGCCATCCCCTCGATGGGGCATGGCGTGGCGGGGCGCCCCGGTCAGCGTGGGGTGTAGATCGGCGCCGAGGCGCCTTGGGCCGGTGGTTCGGCCGGCCGGGCCGGCGAGGCCACTGGGGGCGGCAGCCGCGGCGCGGTGACCTGATGCTCAGGCGTGCCGGCGGGGGCGCGTGCCACGCGAGTGCGGCCGCCGCCCATCACCAGCACCACCTGGTCCCCTTCGCGCAGGTCTTCGACAGATTTGGCCTGCATGATCGAGCGCCGTTCGCCATTGCGCAGCTGGACGACGATCTCCCAGCCGGGCTCGGTGGCCGCGTCGCGCTCAATCGCGTCGCCGATCAGGGCGCCCGCCACCATGCCCACCACGCCCAGCACCATCCCCTCGCGCCAGCCGCCGACATTGGAGCCGGCCACGCCCCCGGCCACCGCGCCGATCGTGGCGCCCGCGCCGGTCTGGTAACCACTCTGCACCATCACCGGGCGCAGGCTCAGCACGGTGGCGTCGACGATGTGCGAAGCACGCTGGGTGGCATAGTGGGGAACGGCGTCGGGGCGGGCGACGACGCAGCCACTGAGGGTGACGACAGCGGCCATGGAGACCAGTGCGGCGGCGGAGAAGGGATTGCGCTTCATGGCGACGGCGGGGGGAGAGCCTGGGTCAGGCGATGAATGGCCAACGAAAGCCGGGCCGGCCGCGTTGACACAGGTTGAATCAGATTCTGAGCAGCAGGCGCGATGGAAGTTCGGCCGCCGGGTAAAGAACTGTGTCGCCGCGCTCGACCGAGCGTGCGAACTCAGCCCTGCTCAATCATGGAGCCGGCTGTTGCGCGGCACGCTGGCCAGCAGAAAGTCCATCTGGTCGGCCAGGATGCGGCGCCCGCGCAAGATCATGTCCTCGTGCAGGCTGGGCACGTAGGGCAGGTACATCAGGCTCATCCGCGCTTCTTCGGGCAGGCGGTTGCCCTTGTGGCCGTTGCAGCCGCGGCAGGCGGTGATGCAGTTCATCCAGCTGTCCTGCCCGCCGCGCGACACCGGCACGATGTGCTCGCGCGTCAGGTCGTCGAACGCGAAGCGGTGGCCGCAGTAGGCACACATGCCGCGGTCGCGGACGAACAGCTTCGGGTTGGTCAGCGCCGGCGACTGGCGCCAGGCCCGCGAGGGCACCGCGCCGCGCACCGCGATGATCGGGTGCACCTCGATCCGCGACTGCACGCCGGTCGTGCGCTGCACACCACCGCGCAGCACGTGGCAGGTGTCGCCCAATGTCCAGGCAATGCTGTCGCTGGCATAGAGCACGGCCGCTTCGCGGACCGTCATCCATGCCTGCGGTCGGCCGGACACATCGAGCTGCAAGACCTCCATGAGGGCGCACCTTCGCTTCACCCGTGGTGGGTTCAGCGCACAGCATAGCTCGCTTGCGTGACAAGTCTCAACCCGTGGCTTTGTGGGCGCGCTGCGTTTGGCACGGCATCGGGCCCGGCGTTTTCACGGGTAAACCCTCGCCTGTGCCGCATTTGCTGCAGCATCTAGGCCAGCAACCCTAGAAAAAGTCTCGTCGACAGACGCGCACGACCCAGCGATTTCTGCAAAATAGAACGATCGTTCGTTTCTTGCCTGATCCCGGCCCACGGGCCACCCACCAGGTCTTCGCCGTGTCGTCACTGCCTCTCGAACCCCGCCGCACCGGCAGCACTGCCCGCTCGCTGCAAAAAGGCCAGGCCACGCGCGCCAACATCCTGGAGGCGGCGCTGGCGCTGGCGTCGAACATGGGCCTCGAAGGCCTGTCGATCGGCGCGCTGGCCGAGGTGACCGGCATGAGCAAGTCGGGCGTGTTCGCCCACTTCGGCTCACGCGAGGAGCTGCAGATCTCCGTGATCCGCGAGTATCACGCCAAATTCGAAGAAGAAGTCTTCTTCCCCGCGATCCGCGAAGAGCGTGGCCTGCCGCGCCTGGTGGCCCTGTTCGAGAACTGGGTCAAGCGGGTCGCGGTTGAAATCGATTCGGGCTGCATCTACATCAGCGGCGCGGTCGAGTTCGACGACCGGCCGGGCCCGGTGCGCGATGCGCTGGCCGACATGGTGCTGGCCTGGCACCGTGCGATGGGCCGCGCGATCGAGCTGGCGGTCGAGGTGGGCGATCTGCAGCCCGACACCGACCCGGGCCAGATGCTGTTCGAAGTGCACGGCCTGATCCTGGCGCTGCACCACGATGCGCGTTTCCTGCGCAGCCCGGGCGCCGTCGAGCGTGCGCGCGTCGGCTTCGCCCGCACGGTTTCCCACTACGCCATGCCGGGCGCCGTCGACCGCGTGTCGCTGCCGTCCTTGCATTCCCCCACGGCCCGGGTTTCAAAAGCCAGCCGATAACTCGTCCATTTCCCCCGTCTCAAGGAGTCACCATGGCCCAGTACAACCCGCCCCTGCGCGACATGCAGTTCGTGCTGCACGAAGTGATCGATGTGGTCAACGAGTTCAAGGGCATTCCGGCCTATGCGGACGTGGACGCCGACACCATCAACGCGGTGCTGGAAGAAGGCGGCAAGTTCGCATCGGAAGTGCTGTTCCCGCTGAATCTGAGCGGTGACGCCGAAGGCTGCACGCACGACAAGACGACGCACGCGGTCAAGACGCCCAAGGGCTACAAGGAGGCCTATGCGAAGTACGTCGAGGGCGGCTGGCCGGCACTGAGCTGCGACCCGGCCTTCGGCGGCCAGGGCCTGCCGCACACGGTGAACCAGTGCTTCTACGAGATGCTCAACAGCGCCAACCAGGCCTGGACGATGTACCCCGGCCTGAGCCATGGCGCCTATGAGGCGCTGCAGGCCCACGGCACCGAAGAGCAGAAGAAGACCTACCTGCCCAAGCTGACCAGCGGCGAGTGGACCGGCACGATGTGCCTGACCGAGCCGCACTGCGGCACCGACCTCGGCATGCTGCGCAGCAAGGCCGAGCCGCTGGGCGACGGCACCTACAAGATCAGCGGCCAGAAGATCTTCATCTCCGCCGGTGAGCACGACATGGTGGAGAACATCATCCACCTGGTGCTGGCCCGACTGCCCGATGCGCCGCAAGGCTCGAAGGGCATCTCGCTGTTCATCGTGCCGAAGTACAAGGTCAATGCCGATGGTTCGGTGGGCGAGCGCAACGGCATCCACTGCAACGCCATCGAGCACAAGATGGGCATCCACGGCAACTCGACCTGCCAGCTGATCCTGGAAGACGCGATCGGCACGCTGGTCGGCGAGCCGAACAAGGGCCTGATGGCGATGTTCGTGATGATGAACGCCGCCCGCCTGGGCGTGGGCAACCAGTCGCTGGGCCTGACCGAAGTGGCCTACCAGAATGCGGTGGCCTACGCGAAAGACCGCATCCAGATGCGCTCGCTGTCGGGCCCCAAGGCGCCGGACCAACCGGCCGACCCGATCATCGTGCACCCGGACGTGCGCAAGATGCTGCTGACCGCGCGCGCCTTCGCCGAAGGTGGCCGTGCGCTGGCGATCCACACCGTGGTGCAGCTCGACAAGGCGCTGCACGACGAAGACGAAGACGTGCGCAAGCAAGCCGACGACGAAGTCGCGCTGCTGACGCCGATCATCAAGGCCTTCATCACCGACAACGGCTGGCTGGCCACCTCGCATTGCATGCAGGTCTTCGGCGGCCACGGCTACATCCACGAGTCGGGCATGGAGCAGTACGTGCGCGATGCCCGCATCAACATGATCTACGAAGGCACGAACACCGTGCAGTCGCTCGATCTGCTGGGCCGCAAGATCCTGTCGGACAACGGCAAGAAGCTGAAGGCCTTCGGCAAGAAGATCGCCGCGTTCGTCGAGGAAGAAGGCATCCGCGAAGACATGCAGGAGTTCATCAACCCGCTGGGCGACATCGGCGACAAGGTCACCAAGCTGACCACCGAGATCGGCATGAAGGCCTTCGGCAACCCCGACGAAGTGGGCGCCGCCGCGGTGGACTACCTGCGCGTCGTCGGCCACATGACCTTCGCCTACTTCTTCGCCCGCATGGCCAAGGTGGCGCTGGACGCGCAGAAGGCCGGCAAGACCGACCCGTTCTACACCGCCAAGCTGGTCACCGCGCGCTTCTACTTCGCCAAGCTGCTGCCCGAGACGGCCGGCCTGATCCGCAGCTGCCGCGCTGGCCTGCAGCCGCTGATGGCGATGGACGAAGCGCTGTTCTGAACCGTCACGCCCGGAGGAGACAAGACATGCAAAAACATACCATCACCCGCGCCCTGCTGGCCGCCGCCTTGTTGGCAGCCGGCCCGCTGGCCTGGGCCGACACCACCTCGCCGGTCGGCCTGTGGAAGACCATCGACGACGCCTCGAAGAAGGAGAAGTCGCTGGTGCGCATCATCGAGGCCGGCGGCGTGCTGGTCGGCAAGATCGAGAAGCTGCTCGATCCCAACGAAAAGTCCGACGTGGTCTGCGACAAGTGCAGCGACGAGCGCAAGAACCAGCCGGTGGTCGGCCTGACCATCATCCGCGGCGTCAAGCAAGACGCCGACAACACGGCCTTGTGGGACGGTGGGGACATCCTCGACCCCGCCAACGGCAAGGTCTACAAAGTGCGACTGAAGCCGGCCCAGGACGGCAAGGCCCTCGAAGTGCGTGGCTTCATCGGTGTACCGATGTTCGGCCGTTCGCAAACATGGATCCGCGTCGAATGACGCCTGAAGGAGAACACAAGATGAGTCGATTCCAGGTTCGCAAGGTTGCCGTGTTGGGCGCCGGCGTGATGGGCGCGCAGATCGCCGCCCATCTGGTCAACGTGAAGGTGCCGGTCGTGCTGTTCGACCTGCCCGCCAAAGAAGGCCCCAAGAGCGGCATTGCGCTCAAGGCCATCGACAACCTGAAGAAGCTCAAGCCCGCCCCGCTGGGCGTGCCCGAAGACGCGGCGCGCATCCAGCCCGCGAACTACGAAGAGCACCTGGAGCTGCTGAAGGACTGCGACCTGATCATCGAGGCGATCGCCGAGCGCATGGACTGGAAGCTGGACCTGTACCAGAAGGTCGCGCCGTTCATCGCCCCGCACGCGATCGTCGCCTCGAACACCTCGGGCCTGTCGATCACCAAGCTGGCCGAGGCGCTGCCCGAATCGATCAAGCCGCGTTTCTGCGGCATCCACTTCTTCAACCCGCCGCGGTACATGTACCTGGTGGAACTGATTCCGACGCCCACCACCGAAGCTGGCTACCTGGACCAGCTGGAGTCCTTTGTCACCACCACCGTGGGCAAAGGCGTGGTGCGTGCGAAGGACACGCCGAACTTCGTCGCCAACCGCGTGGGCATCGCCGGCATGCTGGCCACCATCCACGAGGCCGAGAAGTTCGGGCTGTCCTATGACGTGGTCGACGACCTGACCGGCAAGAAGCTCGGCCGCGCCAGCTCGGGCACCTTCCGCACCGCGGACGTGGTCGGCCTGGACACGATGGCGCACGTCATCAAGACGCTGCAAGACAACCTGAAAGACGATCCGTTCTACCCCAGCTACGCCACGCCGCCGGTGCTGGCCAAGCTGATCGAACAGGGCGCGTTGGGGCAGAAGGCCGGTGCCGGCTTCTACAAGAAGGTGGGCAAGGACATCCTGCGCCTGGACCCCGCCAAGGCCGACTACGTGCCGGCCGGCGGCAAGGCCGACCCGATCGTCGAGCGCATCCTGAAGAAGCCCGCGGCCGAGCGCCTGAAGCTGCTGCGTGAATCGACCAACCCGCAGGCGCAGTTCCTGTGGGCGATCATGCGCGACTCGTTCCACTATGTGGCCGTGCACCTGGCCGACATCGCCGACTCGGCGCGTGAGATCGACTTCGCGATGCGCTGGGGCTTCGGCACCAAGCAGGGCCCGTTCGAGATCTGGCAAGAGGCCGGCTGGCAGCAAGTGGCCACCTGGGTCAAGGAAGACATCGACGCCGGCAAGGCGCTGTGCAAGGCACCGCTGCCCGCCTGGGTCTTCGATGGTCGCACCGGTGTGCACACGCCCGAAGGCTCGTGGTCGGCTTCGCAGAACCGCTACATCCCGCGCTCGAACCTGCCGGTCTACAGCCGCCAGCACTTCCCCGAGAGCCTGGTGGGCGCCGGCGCGACCGACCCGCTGAAGGCCGGCACCGAGCTGTTCCGCAACGACGACATCCGCGTCTGGACGCTCGACAACGAAGTCGTCATCGCCACCATCACCTGCAAGCTGCACCTGATCAGCCCGGCGGTGACCGAAGGCCTGCTGAAGGCCGTCGAGTTGGCTGAAAGCCGCTACCAGGGCCTGGTGATCTGGTCGCCCGACGATGTGTTCTCGGCCGGCGCCAACCTCGAAGCGCTGATGCCGGTGTTCATGAAGAGCGGCAGCAAGGGCATCAACCCCGAGGTCAAGAAGCTGCAGGACGCGCTGCTGCGCGTGCGCTACGCCAGCGTGCCGGTGGTTGCCGCGATGCGCGGCATCGCGCTGGGCGGCGGCTGCGAGATCGCGGTGGCCTGCGCCAAGCGCGTGGCCGCGATGGAAACCTACGTCGGCCTGGTCGAGGTGGGTGTCGGCCTGCTGCCGGGTGGCGGTGGCCTGACCTATGTCGCCCGCCGCGCGGCCGAGAACGCGCAGAGCGGCCCGGGGTCCGATCTGCTGAACTTCCTGAAGGGCGGCTTCGAGGCCGCGGCGATGGCCAAGGTGGGCACCAGCGCGATCGAGTCGCGCAAGCTGGGCTACCTGCTCGACAGCGACGTGATCGTGCCGAACAAGGACGAGCTGCTGTATGTGGCGATCAGCCAGGCCAAGGCGATGGCCGATGCCGGCTACCGTGCACCGGCCAAGGCGCAGATCCCGGTCGCCGGCCGCATGGGCATCGCCACCATCAAGGCGAGCCTGGTGGGCATGCGTGACGGCAACTTCATCAGCCAGCACGACTTCCACATCGCGAGCCTGATCGCCGACGTGGTGTGCGGCGGCGAGGTCGAGGCCGGCACCGTGGTGACCGAGGAATACCTGATGACGCTCGAGCGCAAGCACTTCTGCAGCCTGCTCGACCACCCGAAGACGCAAGAACGCATCATGGGCATGCTCCAAACGGGCAAGCCGGTGCGCAACTGATTGGAGCGACGAACCATGACCAAGCAAGTGCAAGACGCCTACATCGTCGCCGCCAGCCGCACCCCGATCGGCAAGTCCGGCCGCGGCTACTTCAAGAACACCCGCTCGGACGACCTGCTGGTGCGCGCCGTGCAGGCCGCGCTGGCGCAGGTGCCGTCGCTGGACCCGAAGGCCATCGAAGACGGCATCATCGGCTGCGCGATGCCCGAAGGCGAGCAGGGCGCCAACATGGCCCGCATCGCGATGCTGCTGGCAGGGCTGCCGACGTCGGTCGGCGGCATCACCGTCAACCGCTTCTGCGCGTCGGGCCTGTCGGCGATCCAGATGGCGGCCGACCGCATCCGCGTCGGTGAAGCCGACGTGATGCTGGCTGGTGGTGCCGAGAGCATGAGCATGATCCCGATGACCGGGGTCAAGCCCTCGTTCAACCCGAACGTGTTCCTGAAGGACGAGAACGTCGGCATCGCCTACGGCATGGGCCTGACCGCCGAGAAGGTCGCCCAGCAGTGGAAGGTCAGCCGCGAAGACCAGGACGCGTTCGCGCTGGCCTCGCACCAGAAGGCTTTGGCCGCCCAGGCCGCCGGCGAGTTCGGCGACGAGATCTGCCCGTTCGACGTGATCGAGCGTTTCCCGAACCTGGACACTGGCGAGATCAACCTGTCGACCCGCACCGTGAGCCTGGACGAAGGCCCGCGCAAGGACACCTCGCTCGAGGGCCTGGGCAAGCTCAAGCCGGTGTTCGCCGCCAAGGGCAGCGTCACCGCCGGCAACAGCTCGCAGACCAGCGACGGCGCCGGCGCGCTGATCCTGGCCAGTGAGAAGGCGGTCAAGCAGTACGACCTGAAGCCGCTGGCGCGCTTCGTCAGCTTCGCCAGCAAGGGCGTGCCGCCCGAGATCATGGGCATCGGCCCGATCGAGGCCATCCCCGCCGCGCTGAAGAGCGCCGGCCTGAGCCTGGCCGACATGGGCTGGATCGAGCTGAACGAAGCCTTCGCCGCGCAGGCGCTGGCGGTCATCCGCACCGTCGGCCTGAACCCGGACGTGGTCAACCCGATGGGCGGCGCGATCGCGTTGGGCCACCCGCTGGGCGCGACCGGTGCCATCCGCGCCGCGACGGTGGTGCATGCACTGCGCCGCCGCAAGCTGAAGTACGGCATGGTCACGATGTGCGTGGGCACGGGCCAGGGGGCTGCCGGCATCTTCGAAGCCGTCTGATGCCACGGGGCGCTCCGTAGGAGCCGCCCCCATCCGAAGGTGCGCGCGGAGCCGGCCCTGCCGGCCCGCTGCGCAAGCCCAGCCGGGGTTGCCCCTCGCGCCAGGCGCGCGCAGCGCCGCCGCCCATCAAGTGGCGTGCGCGGAGCCGGCTTTGCCGGTCCGCTGCGCGAGCCCCCTCGGGGGCAGCCCCCGGAAGGGGGCGTGGGGGCCTCATGCACATTCGTTTCCCCGCCACCGACGGCTTCGAGCTGGCTGGTACCTTGTATGGCAACCCCGAGACGGCGCGGGCCGCGGTGCTGATCGCGCCGGCGATGGGCGTGCCGCAGAGCTACTACACCGAGTTCGCGCGCTGGCTGGCCGGCCTGGGCCATGTGGTGCTGAGCTTCGACTACCGCGGCATCGCCGCGTCTCGCCCGCAGGCGCATGCCCGCTCGCTGCGCGGCTTCGAGGCCGACATCCACACCTGGGCCGAGAAGGACGCCGCCGGCGCGCTGCACTGGCTGCGCACCCAGGTCTCGCCCGAGCGGCCGCTGCACTGGGTCGGCCACAGCCTGGGTGGCCAGATCTTCGGCCTGCTGCCCAACCGGCACCTGGTCGACCGCGCGGTCACCGTGGCTTCGGGCAGTGGCTACTGGCGCGAGAACGCGCCCAAGCTCAAGCGCATGGTCTGGTGGATGTGGTACGTGCTGGTGCCGGTAACACTGCCGCTGGCGGGCTACTTCCCGGGGCGCCGGCTGAAGAAGGTGGGCGACCTGCCGCACGGCGTGATGGCGCAGTGGCGGCGCTGGTGCCTGTCGCCGCAGTACATGATGGGTGAGGGCGGCCCGACGCTGCAGCAACGCTATGCCGAGCTGCGCACGCCCATCCTGTCGCTCAGTTTCACCGACGACGAATTCATGTCTCAGCGCAACATCGAGTCGCTGCACGGCTTCTACGCCAACGCACCGAAATCGATGAAGCGCATCGCCCCGTCGGACGTGGGCATGAAGCGCTTAGGCCACTTCGGATTCTTCCGCCCTCAGTGCGAACCCAGCCTGTGGATAGAAATTGATCATTGGTTGAGGCCGTCCCCCCTTACCTAAGGGGGGTCCTGCCTTTGACCGATGCAAGCGGTCTTCCTAGCATCAGGGCTCTGGCCTCAAGGCATCGTCGGTACCCCGGCGCCGCTTGTCGAGGCCAGGTTCGTTCGGCGCCAAGCGATTCGCCAGCGCCGGCTCTAGTGTTCTTCAGGAGACTGCAAATGCAATCACGTCCCTCGACCCTGTGGCTCGCCATCGCCCTCATGATGGGCGCCGGTGCCACCGCGCAAGCCGCCGCCACGCGCGACCAGGCCTCTTCGGCCTCGGAAGCGGCTCAAGGCGTGCAAATGGTTCCCACGGGCAAGGGCTACGGCGTTCCCGCCAAGGCCGGTCAGTTCGTGCCGCAGGTTGAATCCAACCTGGCCAACGGCATCGACTACCACGGTGGTCCGGTGATGAAGGCCAAGGGTGGCCAGAACATCTACATCCTGTGGTACGGCAACTGGGCGACCCAAAGCCCGACCGGCAAGGCGATCGTGACCGACATGATCAAGAACATCACCGGCACGCCTTACTACAACATCAACACGACCTACTACCAGAACAACGCTCCTGCGAAGAACGTCAAGAACAAGGTCAACCTGAAGACCCAGATCGACGACGTCAACAAGTCGCTCGGCTCGGCCCTCTCGGACGCCCAGATCCGCCAGCTGGTGGCTGACGCCATCACCGCCGGCAAGTTCCCGGCCGACAAGAACGGCATCTACTTCGTGCTGACGACCAAGGACGTGAACGCGACCTCGGGCTTCTGCACCCAGTACTGCGGCTGGCACACCCACACCAGCGTGCTGTCGACCGACATCAAGTACTCGTTCGTCGGCGACGCTGCCCGTTGCATCGGCTCTTGCGCCGCGCAATCGGCCAGCAGCCCGAACGACAACCCGGGTGTCGACGGCATGGCCAGCGTGATCATGCACGAGATGGAAGAAGCCGCGAGCGATCCGGACCTGAACGCCTGGTGGCAGACCTCGACCGGCATGGAAAACGCCGACAAGTGCGCCTGGACCTTCGGCACGCAGCAAACCGCGCCGAACGGCTCGAAGTACAACGTGCAGTGGGGCCCCCGTAAGTTCCTGATCCAGCAAAACTGGGTCAATGCGAACGGCGGCAAGTGCGCGATGTCTTATCCCTGATGATGGGACTTGACCGCTTGGTGCTGGCCACCGCCAGCGCTTTGCTGTTGAGCTCGGCGGCCGTCTCGGCCGCCGAGCCGGCCGGCGACCAGCCGCCGCCGCGACAGCGGGTCGTGACGATGACCCGCTTCGTGAAGATCTTCAACGATCACGAGTACGACCTGATCGATGCGGTGCGCGCGGGCGACAAGGGCAACCTGGATCGCCTGGTCGCGGCCGACTTCGAGCAGCGCAATGCCGCCTCACCGGCGGTGCCCGTACCGCGCGACGACTGGATGGCGGCCAACGAATTGAAGGCACCGGGCCAGGCCCTGGTGACCGAGCTGGCGGTGCACGACCGCGGCGAGCTGGCCATCGCCAGCTTCAGGCTCAAGTTGAAAGACCGAGACCTGTTCATCGTCGACGTGTGGCGCCGCAAGGGTGCCGATGCCTTCGAGCTGCTGACGCGCTACGCCAGCCCGATCGCCGGCACGGGTAACCCCCCGCCCGTGGCCCCCACCGGCAAACGCTGAATCGCCTCGGGTTGACCCGAGCGGGCTTTGGAGAGCACTCTCCAGGCCCACACCACCGCGGCCGCGGGTGGCGCTGTCAGAATCGGCAGCACCCCCGCGGCCATCTTCATGGCCGCTGCCCTTTGAAGGAGACGCCATGTCGATCAAGACGGCCACGCTGAACGGCGTGGCGACGATAGAAATCGCCCGCCCCGAGAAGAAGAACGCACTGACGCAGGCGATGTACCAGGCGATGGCCGATGCCATCAACGCCGCGCAGGACGACGGCGCCGTGCGCGCGCTGTTGATCACCGGCCAGCCCGGCATCTTCACCTCGGGCAACGACATCGAAGACTTCATGCAGCGGCCGCCGCAAAGTGCCGACTCGCCGGTCTTCCGCTTCATGCAGGCGCTGGTCGGCAGCGACAAGCCGGTCGTCGTCGCGGTCACTGGTGCGGCCATCGGCATCGGCACCACGCTGCTGCTGCACTGCGACTTCGTCTATGTCAGCGACGAGTCGCGCTTGGCCATGCCCTTCGTCGGCCTGGGCCTGGTGCCCGAGTTCGCTTCCAGCCTGCTGGTGCCCGAGCTGATGGGCCATCGCCGCGCGGCCGAGAAGCTGCTGTTGGGCGATCCGTTCACCGGCGAGCAGGCGGTCGAGTGCGGCCTCGCCAATGCGGTGCTGCCGGCGGCCGAGGTGGTGGCCCACGCGCGCCGCGTGGCCGAGCGCTTCAATGCGCTGCCGCCCGGCGCCGTGCGCGACAGCAAGCGCCTGATGCGCGGCCCGCAACGCGAGCAGGTGCTGAAGACGATCGCCACCGAGGCCGAGCTGTTCGGCCAGCGCCTGCGCAGCCCCGAGGCGATGGAGGCCTTCCAGGCCTTCTTCCAGAAGCGTCAGCCGGACTTCTCCAAGTTCGCGTGATGCCTCGATGAGCCTGCCGGCCAAGTTGGCGCTGGCGCCCTTGCTGCTCTGGCAGGGGCGGCAGGTGCGGCGCCGTGCGCTGTGCCTGCCCGAGGCCAGCGGGCCGCGTGAAGGCGTGGCCGGCCACGGCACCGGCGAGCCGTGTCTGCGCCTGCTGGTGGTCGGCGATTCGTCGGCGGCCGGTGTCGGCGTGGCGCATCAGCACCAGGCCCTGGCCGAGCCGCTGGCGCGGGCCTTGGCCAAGCGGCTGGACGGCCCGGTGGCCTGGCAGCTGATCGCGACCACCGGCCACCGCGCCGCCGACGCGCTGGCTGCGCTGCAGACGGCGCCGGCATTGGCGCCGGCCGACGTGATGCTGGCCGTGCTGGGCGTCAACGATGCGGTCGCGATGTCGCCCGCCGGGCCCTGGCTGGCCACGCTCGACGCGCTGCATGCCTGCGCGGCACAACGCGCCGGCGTGCGCCTGAGCTGGCACACCGCGCTGCCGCCGATGGGCCGCTTTCCGCTGCTGCCGCAGCCCTTGCGCTGGGTGATGGGCCTCGAAGCGGCGCGGCTGGACCGGGCATTGGGCGCCCACCTGCCGACTCGCCATGACCGCCGGCTGGCCGTCTTGCCGGCCACACCCGCCGGCACCTTGCAGCCCGGCTGGATCGCCGACGACGGCTTCCACCCGGGCCCGCAAGGCTACCGGCGTTGGGCCGAGGCACTGGCCGAGCAGATCGCCAGCGACGCGGCCCTGCCGTTGGGTTAGCTCTCTTTGGGGATCTTGCGCGGCTGGCCCTGCATGTCGATCGCGACATAGGTCAGCTTGGCCTCGGTCACCTTGACCACGTACAGGTCTTGCGGGTTGCGCTCGGCGTAGACCTCGACATGGACCGTGATCGACGTGGTGCCGATGCGGGTGACCGTGGCGTAGAAGCTCAGCAGGTCGCCCACCGACACCGGCTGCTTGAAGACGAATTCGTCGACCGCGACGGTGGCGATGCGGCCTTTGCTGACGCGCATCGGCAGCACCGCGCCGGCCAGGTCCATCTGGGCCATGATCCAGCCGCCGAAGATGTCGCCATTGCCGTTGGCATCGGCCGGCATCGGCATCACGCGCAGCACCAGCGTTTTGTCGTCGGGCAAGCGTTGCGCCAGCGGCTCGGGCACACTGGGCTTGGTGGCCGCCTGCGCGGCGGCGTTGGGGTCGGCATCGGTCATGGTGTCCCGTCCTCTCACTTTCATTTGTTGTCCGAGCCGATTCTTCCACGATGCGTCGTCAATCACTGGCTGTCGAAAGCCCCCCTGCCACGGGGGCCTCTGCCAAGCGTCTTCATTCCGATGGCCAGACGCTCAAGCGCCTGCTGCCCTACATCTGGCGCTACCGGTGGCGTGTGGCCGCGGCGCTAGTGTTCCTGGTCTCGGCCAAGGTGGCCAACCTGGGCGTGCCGCTGCTGCTCAAGACCCTGGTCGACCACCTGAACCTGCCACCCGGCGACGCGCGTGGCCTGCTGGTCGTGCCGGCGGGGCTGCTGCTGGCCTATGCGGCGCTGCGCCTGTCGACCAGTGTGTTCACCGAGTTGCGTGAGCTGGTGTTTGCCAAGGCCACCCATGGCGCGTCGCGCCAGATCGCGCTGGAGACCTTTCGCCACCTGCACGCGTTGAGCCTGCGCTTTCACCTCGAGCGG
Source organism: Ideonella sp. (assembly GCF_041914305.1). Taxonomy (NCBI): domain Bacteria; kingdom Pseudomonadati; phylum Pseudomonadota; class Betaproteobacteria; order Burkholderiales; family Sphaerotilaceae; genus Ideonella; species Ideonella sp. The sequence continues at coordinate 60,738 of NZ_JAYSDQ010000023.1, read as the reverse complement.
CAAACCGGCGGCATGACACGCGACATCGAGCGTGGCACGCGGGCGCTGCAGTCGCTGGTCTCGTATTCGCTCTACACGATCCTGCCGACGATCGTCGAGCTGGTGCTGGCGCTGGTGCTGCTGGCCACCAAGTTCGACCTCGGCTATGTGTGGATCACGCTGGCGGCATTGGTGTGCTACGTGCTGTTCACGATCACCATCACCGAGTGGCGCACGCAGTTTCGCCACAAGATGAACGAGCTCGATTCGCGCGCCCACACCCGCGCAATCGACTCGCTGCTGAACTACGAGACGGTCAAGTACTTCAACAACGAGGCCTTCGAGGCCCAGCGCTACGACACCGGGCTCGACGCCTACCGCCGCGCGCAGATCAAGTCGCAGACCTCGCTGTCGCTGCTGAACACCGGCCAGCAGCTGATCATCGCCGGCTCGCTGCTGGCGATGCTGTGGCGCGCGACCAGTGGTGTCGTCAGCGGCCAGCTGACGCTGGGCGACCTGGTGCTGATCAACGCGTTGCTGATCCAGCTCTACATCCCGATGAATTTTCTCGGCGTGCTGTACCGCGAGGTCAAGCAGAGCCTGACCGACCTGGACAAGATGTTCACGCTGCTGGAGCGTGAGCGCGAAGTGGCCGACAAGCCCGGCGCGCCGGAGTTGCAGGTGCGAGGCGCCACGCTGCGCTTCGAGAACGTGGCCTTCGCCTACGACCCGGCGCGGCCGATTCTGCAGTCATTGAGTTTCGAGGTGCCGGCCGGCAAGACGGTGGCGGTGGTCGGCGCCAGCGGTGCCGGCAAGAGCACGCTGGCCCGGCTGATCTATCGCTTCTACGACGTGCAGGCCGGCCGCATCACGATCGACGGGCAAGACATTGCCGAGGTCACGCAAGACAGCCTGCGGCGTGCGATCGGCATCGTGCCGCAGGACACCGTGCTGTTCAACGACACGATCGAATACAACATCGCCTACGGCCGCGCTGGCGCCTCGCGGGCCGAGGTCGAAGCCGCGGCCAAGGCGGCGCACATCCACGAGTTCATCGTCGCCCAGCCGCTGGGCTACGACACGGTGGTGGGCGAGCGCGGGCTGAAGCTCTCGGGCGGCGAGAAGCAGCGCGTGGCGATCGCCCGCACGCTGCTGAAAGACCCGCCGGTGATGATCTTCGACGAGGCCACCTCGGCGCTCGACTCGGCCAACGAACGCGCGATTCAGGCCGAGCTGAAGAGCGTGTCGCGCGGCAAGACCACGCTGGTGATCGCGCACCGCTTGTCCACGGTGGTCGATGCGCACGAGATCCTTGTGATGGAGGCGGGCCGCATCATCGAGCGCGGCTCGCATGCGGTGCTGTTGGCCCAGGGCGGGCGGTATGCTCGCATGTGGCAGCTGCAGCACACCACACAAGAACGGCGGGAGACAGATGGACACCAAGTGGCTTGAGGACTTCATCAGCCTGGCCGAGACGCGCAGCTTCTCGCGCTCGGCCACCTTGCGCCATGTGACCCAGCCGGCGTTCTCGCGCCGCATCCAGGCCCTCGAGGCCTGGGCCGGCATCGACCTGGTCGACCGCTCGTCCTACCCGACCCGTTTGACGCCCGCCGGCGAGACCTTTCACGCCCAGGCGCTGGAGATCCTCGGCAACCTGCAGGCCACGCGCAACATGATGCGTGGCCACCAGGTGGCGGGGCAGGACATGGTCGAGTTCGCGGTGCCGCACACGCTGGCCTTCACGTTCTTCCCGCACTGGCTGATGGACCTGCGCAAGCGCCTGCCCACGCTGAAGAGCCGGCTGATCGCGCTGAACGTGCACGACGCGGTGATGCGCATGACCGAAGGCAGCTGCGACCTGCTGATCGCCTACCACCACCCGACGCAGCCGTTGCAACTGGCGCCCGACCGCTACGAGATGCTGAGCCTGGGCACCGAGACCTTGGCGCCCTATGCCAAGGCCGGCGCCGACGGCCAGCCGCTGTGCAGGCTGCCGGGGCGCCTGGGTGCGCCGGTGCCGTTCCTGAGCTACGCATCGGGCGCCTACATGGGGCGGCTGGTCGAGCAGATCATCAAGCACGCGCCGACGCCGCCGGTGCTCGACCCGATCTACGAGACCGACATGGCCGAGGGCCTGAAGGCGATGGCGCTCGAAGGCCACGGCCTGGCGTTCCTGCCCGCCAGCTCGGTGCGCAAGGAGCTCAAGGCCAGGCGCCTGGTGGCGGCCGGCTCCAGCGACTACGAGATGACGATGGAGGTGCGCATCTACCGCGAGCGCCCCGAGGTCGCGCGCCATGTGAAGGCCGGTGCACAAGAGTTGTGGGGTTTCTTGCAGTCGCGACAATGACTCGCGCCGCGTCATAGTGAAAACCCTCACCCGTCATGCGCGCCGTGCATAAGGCGGCCAACAATCGGCATTGGCCCGGTGGGCGAGGCACCGCTACAGTCCGCGCCCAACGCTGTGGTTGGCTCGGTTCCTGCTCCACAGCGGCGCCGGGGCGGTACGGGCTTGCACGTAGTCCTGATGGCGGTGATTGACGTTACACCTGCACCCTGTATCCATTCGAAGGAGTTCGCATGAAGAAAACCCTGCTGGTCCTGGCTGCGTTCGCAGCTGCGGGCGTCGCCCAGGCCCAGAGCAACGACACGCTGAAGAAGATCAAGGACACCGGTGTGGTGACCATGGGCGTGCGCGAATCTTCTGGTGCGCTGTCGTTCACGCTGGGTGACGGCAAGTACGTGGGCTACCACGTCGAGCTGTGCCAGCGCGTGCTGGCCGACGTCGAAAAGCAAGTCGGCAAGAAGCTGGAGATCAAGTACCAGCCGGTCACGTCGCAAAACCGCATCCCGCTGGTGCAGAACGGCACCGTCGACATCGAGTGCGGCTCGACCACCAACAACGCGACGCGCCAGAAGGACGTGGCCTTTGCCGTCACGACCTATGTCGAGGAAGTGCGCATCGCCACGCATGCGAACGCCGGCATCACGTCGATCAGCCAGCTGAACGGCAAGAAGGTCGCCACCACCACCGGCACGACCTCGGTGCAGACGCTGCGCAAGAACGAGCGCGCCACCGGCGTGAACTTCGAAGAAGTCTTCGGCAAGGACCACGCCGACAGCTTCCTGCTGCTCGAGTCGGGCCGTGCTGACGCCTTCGTGATGGACGGCCAGATCCTGGCCGGCCTGATCTCGAAGTCCAAGAACCCGAACGACTTCAAGATCGTCGGCGAAGTGCTGTCGGTCGAGCCGATCGCGATCATGATCCGCAAGGACGACCCGGCCTTCAAGAAGGTGGTCGACACCACGCTGACCGGCCTGATGAAGTCGGGCGAGATCAACAAGATCTACGACAAGTGGTTCATGCAGCCGATCCCGCCGGCGAACACCAAGGTCGGTCTGCCGGCGTCCGAGGCCACCAAGGCCGCGTGGGCGAACCCGAACGACAAGCCGATGGAAGACTACGCGAAGAAGTAAACCATCTCAGCGCAAACACCGTGGCCTCGGGCCCGGTGTTTGCATAGGCTGACGGCGCGGCGCCGGAAGGTTGCCGCGCCTTTTCTTTGTGCGCCGGGGGATCGAACACGTGGCGAATTGGGATTGGCAGGTGTTCTGCAAGGACACCATTGATGGGGAGGTCGTGCCGCGCTGCTTTGGCAGCAATGGCAGCATCACCTACCTCGACTGGATGCTTTCGGCCTGGGGCTGGACGCTGTCGGTGTCGCTGCTCGCGCTGGCCGTGGCGCTGGTCGTCGGCTCGCTGATGGGCATCTTTCGCACCACACCGAGCAAACCGCTGGTGTGGCTGGGCAATGCGTGGACCGAACTGTTCCGCAACATCCCGCTGCTGGTGCAGATCTTCGTCTGGTACCACGTGATCCCTTCGCTGATCCCGCCGCTGCGGGGCGTGCCGAGCTTCATCTTGATCGTGATGGGGCTGGGCTTCTTCACGTCGGCGCGCATTGCCGAGCAGGTCAAGGCAGGCATCCAGAGCCTGCCCAAAGGCCAGCGTTATGCCGGCCTGGCGATGGGCCTGACGCTGCCGCAGACCTACCGCTACGTGATCCTGCCGATGGCGTTTCGCATCGTCGTGCCGCCGCTGACCAGCGAGAGCATGAACATCATCAAGAACTCGTCGGTGGCGTTCGCGGTGTCGATCGCCGAGCTGACCCAGTTCGCGATGCAGGCGCAGGAAGAAACCTCGCGCGGCATCGAGATCTACCTGGCGGTCACGGGCCTGTATTTCATCTCGGCCTTCGCGATCAACCGCATCGCCAAGGTGATCGAAGGGCGCATGCAGGTGCCTGGCCTCATTGGTGGAGGCAAGTGAGATGAATCTCGACTTTGCCTTCCTCGACTGGGGCGTCGTCTCCAGCTTCGTCGCCAAGGGCTTCTTCTTCTCGCTCCAGCTGACGCTGATCGCGATGATCGGCGGCACCATCATCGGCACCTTGCTGGCGCTGATGCGCCTGTCGGGGCGCCCGTGGCTCGTCTGGCCGGCGGCGGCCTATGTCAACACGCTGCGCTCGGTGCCGCTGGTCATGGTGATCCTGTGGTTCTTCCTGCTGATCCCGATGCTCATCGGGCGGCCGATGGGCGCCGAGCTGTCGGCCATGATCACCTTCACCGTGTTCGAGGCGGCCTACTACTCCGAGATCATGCGGGCCGGCATCCAGAGCGTGCCGCGGGGCCAGGTGTTCGCGGGTTATGCGGTGGGCATGACCTACCGCCAGTGCATGCAGCTGATCGTGCTGCCGCAGGCCTTCCGCAACATGCTGCCGGTGCTGCTGACGCAGACCATCATCCTGTTCCAGGACACCTCGCTGGTCTACGCGATCGGTGCCTACGACCTGCTGAAGGGCTTCGAGGTCGCGGGCAAGAACTTCAACCGCCCGGTCGAAACCTACCTGACCGCCGCGGTCGTCTACTTCGTGATCTGCTTCAGCCTGTCGATGACCGTGCGGCGCCTGCAGAAGAAGATTCAGATCATCCGATGAAATGCCAGCCCCGGCTGCGGGGCACCGGCCGGCCAGGGGCGGCCCGTCGCTCGGCCGGGTCTCGACAAGGAGAGTGTTGTGATTGATATCAAGAATGTCAGCAAGTGGTACGGCGCGTTCCAGGTGCTGACCGACTGCACGACCACCATCAAGAAGGGTGAAGTGGTCGTGGTCTGCGGCCCGTCGGGCTCGGGCAAGTCGACGCTGATCAAGACCGTGAATGCGCTCGAGCCGTTCCAGAAGGGCGACATCGTCGTCGACGGTGTCTCGATCGCCGACCCGAAGACCAACCTGCCCAAGCTGCGCAGCCGTGTGGGCATGGTGTTCCAGCACTTCGAGCTGTTCCCGCACCTGAGCGTGACCGAGAACCTGACGCTGGCGCAGATCAAGGTGCTCGGCCGCACCATCGACGATGCGAAGACCCGCGGCCTGAAGATGCTCGACCGGGTCGGCCTGATGGCGCACAAGGACAAGTTCCCCGGCCAGCTGTCCGGCGGCCAGCAGCAGCGCGTGGCGATCGCCCGGGCGTTGAGCATGGACCCGATCGTGATGCTGTTCGACGAGCCCACCTCGGCGCTCGACCCCGAGATGGTCGGCGAGGTGCTGGACGTGATGGTGCAACTGGCACAGGAGGGCATGACGATGATGTGCGTGACCCACGAGATGGGCTTTGCACGCAAGGTCAGCCACCGCGTGATCTTCATGGACGCTGGCAAGATCATCGAGGACTGCACGAAGGAAGAATTCTTCGGCAACCCCGACGCCCGCTCGCCGCGCGCCAAGGATTTCCTGTCGAAGATCCTGCAACATTGAGCCCCCACGCTCCCTGCCGGTCGCTGCCTTGCAGGGCGCGCCGGGCCAGAGGCCCGTCCCCTTGCCAGGCACAAACAGTCCCCAGGACCATTTGTGTCCGGGCAAGGCCCCCCGAGGGGGCTTTTGCAGCGGACCGGCGGAGCCGGATCCGCGCAAACTCCTTGGCTGGGTGACTTGGCATGGTGGACGCAAGTACCGAATGGGTGGAGCGCATCGCGCAGGACGAGGTTGCGCGCCACGCCGCGGCCGCCGAGGCATTCGTCGCGATGCAGCGCGCCAAGTCGGCGCGCTTCGGCCAGGGGCGGGCGTTGCACCGCAAGCCGCTGCTCGCCCTGCGCGCCACGCTGACGGTGCCGAAGGGCCTGCCGGCAGCGGCGCGCCAGGGCTTGTTCGCGCAAGTCGGCGAACACGACGCCTGGGTGCGCCTGTCCAACGGCGGGCCCGATGTGCAAAGCGACCGCCGGCCCGATGTGCGCGGTTTTTCGCTGCGCGTCTGGGGCGCCGATGGTCCGGCGGCGCTGGGTGGCCAGACCGACCACCAGGACTTCGCGCTGATCAACCTGCCGGCCTTCGCCTTTGCCGACAGCGTGCCGTTTGTCAGCCTGGTGCTGGCGATGGCCAAGGGGCCGGCGGCCTTGCTGCCCTGGGCGCTGCGCACCTATGGGCCGATCGGCATGTTGCCGGCGCTGGCGCGGCTGGGCCGCTTGTTCAGCCGCCGCTTCAGCGGTTTTGCGACCGAACCGTTCTTCAGTGCCACGCCGATCGCCTGCGGCCCCTACGCCGCGCGGGTGCGGCTGCTGCCGCCGGCCGGCCTGCAGCCCGCGGCCAGCCAGCCCCAGCACTGGGGCGACGAGCTGCTGGGCCGCCTGGCGCAGGGCCCGCTCGACTACCGCCTGCAGCTGCAGTTCTTTGTCGACGAGGCCCGCACGCCGATCGAAGACGCGTCGGTCGATTGGCCCGAAGCGGTGGCGCCGTATGTGGATGTCGGCGTGCTGCGCTTGTTGCCGCCCGAGAGCGGCAGTGCCGGCGAGGCCTTCACCACCCAGGTCGAACGCTCGGTGTTCGACCCCTGGCAGGCCTTGATGGCGCACCGCCCGCTGGGCGAGGTGATGCGCGCACGCAAGGTCGTCTACTTCGCGAGCCAGCAAGAGCGCGGCGTGGCCTGACGCCACGCCGGTGCGCCGGGCCGCTCAGGCCTGCGCGCGCTCGCCCAGCCAGGCGGCCAGCGCCACGGCGCTCAAGGGCCGGCTGATCAGATAACCCTGCAACTCGTCGCAGTGCATGGCGCACAAGGTGTGGCGCTGCGCCTCGGTCTCGACCCCCTCGGCGGTGACCTCGAGCTTCAGGCCGTGGGCCAGTTGCACCACGGCGCGGGCGATGGCCAGCGCCCCGGCATCGGTCGGCAGGCCGGTGACGAAGCTGCGGTCGATCTTGATCTTGTCGACCGCCAGCTCGCGCAGGTGCGACAAAGACGACTGGCCGGTGCCGAAGTCGTCGATCGCGACCCGCACCCCCAGCCGCCTGAGCTGCCTCAGCGTGTCCTTCACCGCGGCGATGTCGTCCATCAGCACGTGCTCGGTCAGCTCCAACTCCAGCCAGTGGCCGGGCACGCCTTCGCTGAGCAGCAGGTCGGCCACGCTGTCGACGAAATCGGAGGCGTGGAATTCGAGGCTGGACAGGTTCACCGCCACCGGCAGCGCGCCACCATCGGGCCGCAGCGCCTGCCAGGTGCGGGCCGAGCGCAGCGCCTGGCGCATCGTCCAGCGGCCGATGCGCTGCATCAGCCGGCGCTGCTCGGCCACCGGCACGAAGTCGTCCGGGCCGAGCAGGCCGCGCTCGGGGTGGTGCCAGCGGATCAGCGCTTCGAGGCCGACGCAGATGCCGTCCGACGCGCGCACGATCGGCTGGTACAGCAGCTCGAACTCGCCGCGCTCCAGCGCATGGCCGAGCTGCACTTCGAGCAGCAGCGCCTCGTAGGCCACGCTGGCCATCGAGCTTTCGAAGAACTGGCAATTTGCCCGGCCGCGCGACTTGGCCACGTACATCGCCGTGTCGGCGTGCTTGATCAGCGTGGCCGGGTCGTCGCCATGGTCGGGGAAGAAGGCGATGCCGATCGACGGCGAGACCGAGATCGACTGGCCTTCGACCTCCAGCGGCGCAGCGATCGCGCGCAGCAGCTTGTGCGCCACCTCTTCGGCGTCTTCGCGCTGCTGCGCGATCGGCAGCAGCACCATGAACTCGTCGCCGCCGAAGCGGGCCACCAGGTCGCTGGCGCGCAGGCATTCGGTGATGCGCGCGGCCACCGTCTTCAGCAGCGTGTCGCCGACCAGGTGGCCGAGCGAATCGTTGACGCGCTTGAAGTGGTCGAGGTCGACGAACAGCAGCGCCAGGTGGCCCTCGTTGTCGCGCGCTGCGGCCATCAGCTGGTCCAGCCGCTCCATGAAGGCGCCGCGGTTGGGCAGGCCGGTCAGCAGGTCGTGGTGGGCCAGGTGGTGGATGCGGGCCTGCGCGGCGTGGCGGTCGCGCATGTCGCGCACGATCGTCATGCGGATGCGCTCGCCGTTGCGCAGCATCGTGCGCACGATGAACTCGACCGGGATCGGGCTGCCATCTTTATGCAGGATCGCCAGCTCGTAGGTCGTCTCCTGGCCGGCGCTCATCACCGCCAGCACCCGCGCCACATGCTCGGGCGCGATGAAGCTCAGCACATGGCGGCCGAGGATCTCGGGCAGCGTGCTGCCGATCAGGTCGAGGATCGGCTGGTTCGCGTCGGTGACCAGGCCGTCCTTGTGGAAGACGATGCCCTCGGCGCTGGCTTGCATGAACTTGGCCAGGCGCTCTTCGGACTCGCGCACCGCGCGCTCGGCCAGCCGGTGCTTGGTGATGTCGGAGATCAGCACGAAGCACGACTGCGGCGTGCCGTCGGCCGACAGGTGCGGCAGCAGGTTCACCTCGAGCCAGTGCGGGCTGCCGTCGGGGGCGACCACCTGGCGCTCGTACATCACCGCTTCGCGCTGGTCCAGCACATGGTCGACCTGCGGCGCGATCTCGCGCGCGGCCGCCTCGCCGATCACCTCGGCAAAGGTGCGGCCGACGATCGAGCGCTCGTCGCAGCCGAACGTGCGCGCGTACTGCTTGTTGGCGAACAGGCAGCGTCGCGTCGTGGCGTCATAGCAGGCGATCAGCGCCGGCACGTTGTCGGCGAGCAGCCGAAACTGGTCGGCACTGAATTCGTCGGCGGGCAGGGGCGGGTCGGACATCCGCGAGGGCCTTGTTCTCGTCCGGTCGGGGCGATCATAGCCCCGACGAGCCGTTGCCGGGGGACTGTCGGCAGCGCGGCTGCGTCGCCTGCTCAGGCGACGCGGGCCGGGCGCTCGCCGGCCAGCCAGCGGACCAGCCCGCGCCCGCCGCCGCGCATCACGCCCTCGTGGTTCCAGTGGAACAGCGGGGCCATCAGCGGCGCGGCCAGCCGCATCCAGGTGGTGTTCAGGTACAGGCGCCAGGTGTAGCGAACGACCGTGCCAGCACCGTCTGGCCACAGCTCCCACAGGCCTTCGCCTTCGAGCGCGCCGCTGGACCGCCCGAGCAGGCGCCGCGGCGCGTCGGACTCGACGCATTCGACATCGAGCGTGAAGCCGTAGGGCAGCCGGCTGCCCCAGGCGATGCGCCGCAGCGCGCCGACGCCGTCTGGCTCGCGGCCGCGGCGCAGCAGCGTGACGCTGCGCACGTAAGGCCACCACTGCGGCCATTCGTCGACCTCGGTCAGTGCCTGCCAGACAGCCTCAGGTGGTGCGTCCAGCCGCCAGTGCGTCACATAAGCGTAGGTGCGCTGGCGGCTGCCGGCCGGCAGCGCGGGCTGGGCTTGTGCCGTCACGGCCGCACCTTGGCGGCGGCCTCGGTGTCGAGGATGCCGTAAAAGCGCGCGAGTTGGCCGTCGCGGGCCTGCCAGACATGGACCCAGGGGCTCTCGAACACGCCGCCGTTGGGCAGGGCCTGGGTGCGCTCCCAGCCCAGCACGGTGACGTGGTCGGCGCCGACCAGGAACTCGCGCGGCTCGAAGGCCTGGATGCCGTCGGCCTGCGCAACCGCCAGCAACCATTCGCCCACCTGCGAGCGGCCCTGCACGCGGCCGGTGTACGGGGCTTTCGAGTCGCCGGCGAACTCCCAGCGCACATCGGGCGTCAGCAGGTTCAGCAGCGTGGGCGCGTCGCCGCTGCCGAAGGCGGCATAGGCGGCTTGGACGAGGGCGAGCGGGGTGGTCATGGAGGCTCCTGCGGCTTCGGTCTCATCCCATACGACGGGACCGACCGTCTGGATGCACGGCGAGGCCTGCGGCGACAATCCGGCCCATGGCTTCCCCCGACACCCTGACCCTCACGCGCCCCGACGACTGGCACCTGCATGTGCGCGACGGCGCCGCCCTGGCGGCCGTGTTGCCGCACACCGCGCGCCAGTTCGGCCGCGCGATCATCATGCCCAACCTGCGCCCGCCGGTCACCAGCACCGCGCAGGCGCTGGCCTACCGCGAGCGCATCCTCGCCGCCCGCCCCGAGGCGGGTGCTGCGGGCAGCGACTTCGAGCCGCTGATGACGCTGTACCTGACCGACCTGACGCCGCCGGACGAGATCCGCCGCGCCAAAGACGCCGGCATCGTCGCGCTCAAGCTCTACCCGGCCGGTGCCACGACCAACAGCGACGCCGGCGTGACCGACATCCGCAAGACCTACGCGACGCTCGAAGCGATGCAGCGCGAAGGCGTGCTGCTGCTGGTGCACGGCGAGGTCACCGACCCGGCGGTCGACGTGTTCGACCGCGAAGCCGTCTTCATCGACCAGGTGATGCGCCCGCTGCGCCGCGACTTCCCCGCGCTGAAGGTGGTGTTCGAGCACATCACCACCAAGGACGCCGCCGAGTACGTGGCCGAGGCGGGGGCCCACACCGCGGCCACGGTGACCGCCCACCACCTGCTCTACAACCGCAACGCGATCTTCCAGGGTGGCCTGCGGCCGCACTACTACTGCCTGCCGGTGCTCAAGCGCGAGGTGCATCGCCAGGCGCTGCTGAAGGCGGTGGCCTCGGGCTCCGACCGCTTCTTCCTCGGCACCGACTCGGCGCCGCACGCGTCGGTGATGAAAGAGGCCTCGGTCTGCGGGGCTGGCTGCTTCACGGCGCCCAGTGCGCTGGAGCTGTACGCCGAGGCGTTCGATGCGATCGGCGCGCTCGACAAGCTCGATGCCTTCGCCGGCCACCACGGCCCCGCCTTCTACGGCCTGCCGCGCAACACCGGCACGGTGACGCTGAAGCGCGAGCCCTGGGCGCTGCCCGAGACACTGCCGTTCGGCGACGCGCTGATCAAGCCCTTGCGCGCCGGCGAAACGCTGTCCTGGCGGCAAGTGGTTTGAGGCGTACCCTCGGCATCGCCACCACCGGAACCCCGATGACCACCCAGAACGCCCGCATCGCCCTGCTGATCGACGCCGACAACTCGCCGGCCGCCAAGATCGACCTGATCCTGGCCGAGCTCGCCAAGCTCGGCGAGGCCAACATCCGCCGCGCCTACGGCAACTGGAAGAAGAACGAGCTGAAGGGCTGGGAGAAGGTGCTGCACGAGTGCGCCATCCGCCCGATTCAGCAGTTCGACGTCAGCAAGGGCAAGAACGCTACCGACATGCTGATCGCGATCGACGCGATGGACCTGCTCTACACCGACCGGCCCGACGCGTTCGGCATCGTCTCGTCAGACGCCGACTTCACGCCGCTGGTGATGCACCTGCGCGCCAAGGGCGCCACCGTCTACGGCTTCGGCGCCAAGAAGACGCCCGAGCCCTTCGTGGCCGCCTGCTCGCGCTTTCTGTACCTCGAATCGCTGGGCGAGCCCGACGACGAGCCCGAGGCCGACGAGCCGGCGCCGGCCGCCGGCGCCCCGGCGCGCAAGCCGCGCGCGGCGCCCAAGAAGCCGGTCGGCACCGAGCTGCGGCGCGATGCGCGGCTGGTCAGCCTGCTGCGCCGCGCGGTCGATGGGGCGGCCGGCGACGACGGCTGGTCCAACCTGAGCGCGGTGCGGGCGCAGATCGCCAACCAGGCCTCGTTCGACCCGCGCAACCACGGCTTCAAGAAGTTCAGCGACCTGGTCGAGGCGATCGGCCTGTTCGACAGCGAACGCCGCGGCCAGAGCATCTACGTGCGCGACAAGCGCCAGGCCAAGGCCGCGCGCGGGGACTGATACATCCAGGCACGCACTGTTGCCCGGTGCGAAGCTGTGTAAAGCCGGGGGCCGCGGGTCGGCGGCTCGGGCCGAGGGGGCGTTGTCCGCGTATCCCTCGAACACCCGGAGTCCCCATGAACAAGTACCGTCGCCCGCTGCTGGTCATCGCCTCTGCCCTGGCGATCAGCACCCTGATGTCGGCCTGCGTCGTCGTGCCGGCCCGCGGCTATTACCGCTACCACTACCGCTACTACGGCCAGGCCACGCCGCAGCAAGCCGCGCCGCAGGCGCCCGCCGCCGCGGCACCGACCCAGGGCTGACCGGCCCCGATGCCGGCCCGACAAGGCCGGCGTTGTCAACGCATGGGACAATGCACCCCGTGAAGCAGACCAGACCGCCGCTGGTGCAACCGCCGAAAGGCCGCACTGGAGGAAGGTCCGGACTGCACAGAGCAGCGTAGCGGGTAACGCCCGTCCACCGCGAGGTGCGGATCAGAGCCACAGAGACGAGTCGGCTCGGGGTCCTTCGGTTGAGTGCTCTGCAGGCGTCGGCCTTGGCCGGCGAGTGCAGCACACGGCGAGGGGCAAAGCCCCGAGACGGGTGAAACGCGGCAATCTCTACGCGCAGCAACACCAAATAGGCCGGCATTGAAGCGGCTCGCTGAGCCGGCGGGTAGGTGGCATCGAGCCAGGCGGGTAACCGCCAGGCCCAGAGGAATGGCGGTCACGGCCGCGGTCTCGCAAGAGACCCAGGCCGCACAGAATCCGGCCTATCGGTCTGCTTCACACATTATTCGGCCCGAGGCGCGCGGTAGGCGTCGCGCTCGGGCCGCGCCAGCGCCACCTGCATCGCCACGCCGGTGTACAGGCCCACGAGCTGCGTGATCTCGATCAGAGTCGGCTCGTCAAAGTGCGCGCGCAGCCGTTCGTACAGGCCGTCGTCGACATCGAGGTGCCGGACCAGTGCGTCCGTCAATGCCATCGCGGCACGTTCTGCCTCGCTCCACAACCCAGCATCTGGCTCTGCCTTGCGCGTGTCGGCGATCTGCGCCGCACTCAAGCCCATGCGGGCCGAGATCGTGTCGACGTGCAGGTGCCATTCGTAGTCGTTGCGGGCCGCCACGCAGGTGCGCAGGATCAGCAGCTCGCGCAGCGCCGGCGGCAGCACGCGCCGGTCGAGCAGGCCGGTGGGGCCCAGCAGCCCGCTGTCGACCAGATGCAGGAACAGGCCTTCATTGCGCGCCACGGTGCGAAAGATCGCCGGCGGTGTCATCGCCTCGGGCAGCAGGCGGGCGAAGCGTTCGCGCAGCGGGGCGGAATACGGCGCCACGACGGGATCGATGCGGGGCATGGGGCGGTCCTTTCGATCAATTGCTACTAAAACAGTAGCGATCGAGATGCTACATTAAACGTAGCATTCGCGCAGACCCATGGCATCGACCACCGAACTCCACAAGCAGGCCATCAACGCGGCGATGGAACTGCTGCATCGCCGCTGGATGATGCGCGTCGTCTGGGAGCTGCGCGGCGGCCCGTTGACCTTTCGCGCGCTGCAGGCCGCTTGCGGCGACCTGTCGCCGACGGTGTTGAACCAGCGCCTGGCCGAGCTGCGCGAGGCCCGCCTGCTGGACAACGACGAGGCCGGCTACCGGCTGACGCCGATCGGGCTCGACCTGCTCGACGCCTTCGCGCCGCTGGCCAAGTGGGCGGTACGCTGGCAACGCCAAGGGTGATTCGACGCTCACCTACACTCGCAGGCTTCGCCGATGAACCCTGAAGCCTCCAAAGTCTGGCCCGGCCCGCGCTGGCTGCTCGCCGCCTTGCTCGCCTGCCTGGGCATGCTCGGCCCGTTCGCGATCGACACCTACCTGCCGGCGTTCACCGGCATCGCCGCCTCGCTGGGCGCCACGCCGCTGCAGATGCAGCAGACGCTGTCGGCCTACCTGCTCGGCTTCGCGGTGATGAACCTGTTCCACGGCGCGCTGGCCGACAGCTTCGGCCGCCGGCCGATCGTGCTGGGCGGCGTGGCGCTGTTCACGCTCGCATCGGTCGGCTGCGCGCTGAGCCAGTCGATCGGCGCGCTGGTGTTCTTTCGTGCGGTGCAGGGCATGTCGGCCGGGGCCGGCATGGTGGTGTCGCGCGCGATCATCCGCGACCTGTTCCCGCCGTCCGAGGCGCAGCGGGTGATGTCGCAGGTCACGATCTACTTCGGCGTGGCGCCGGCGGTGGCGCCGATCGTCGGCGGCTTCCTGTTCGTGCACGCGGGCTGGCACACGATCTTCTGGTTCCTGGTGGGCATCGGCGCCGCGCTGTGGCTGACGATGTGGCGCATGCTGCCCGAGACGCTGCACGTCACCCAGGTGCAGGCCTTCAGCGTGCGCAACCTGCTGCGCGGCTACTGGCAGATGGTGTCGAACCCGAAGTTCATCGCACTGGCCTTTGCGTCGGGCGTGCCGTTCAACGGCATGTTCCTGTACGTGCTGTCGGCGCCGGTGTTTCTGGGTGAGCTGCTGGGCCTGGGGCCGACGCAGTTCTTCTGGTTCTTCATGTCGACCATCAGCGGCATCATGAGCGGCGCCTGGTGGTCGGGCCGGCTGGCCGGCAAGATCACGCCGCAGCGGCAGATCCGGCGCGGTTTTCGCATCATGGCCGCCGTGTCGGTGCTGAACGTGGCGATGAACTTCCTGCTGCCGCCGCACCCGCTGTGGGCGATCCCGCTGATCGCGTTGTTCGCGTTCGGCTGGTCGCTGATGGTGCCGGTGGTCACGCTGATGGTGCTGGACCAGGCGCCCGATCGGCGTGGCATGGCCTCGTCGCTGCAGGCCTGCATCGGCAGCGTGGCCAACGCGCTGGTGGCCGGCGCGATCGCGCCGCTGGTGATGCACTCGGCCCCCTCGCTGGCGGTGGCCTCGCTGCTGATGATGGGCATCGGCGTGGTCGCCTGGGCCTGGGTCAAGCCGCGGCTGCAGCTGGCGCCCTGATCCCGCGCGGCCGGGCGGCCGCTCAAGAACCGGCCTCCGGGGCCGATATCCAGGGCGACGCCCCGGCTCGACGCCCGGGCCTGGAGCCGCCATGTCTTGGAAACTGCCGTCCCGTTCGTCGTATCGCCCATTGGCTGCCACCGCTGCCACCGCCGCTGCGGCGCTGTCGCTGGCCTGCGCGTTGCCCGCCATGGCCGGCGGCAGCCACGATGAGGCGCGTGCCGCGAAGCCGGCCGCCCCGGCCAAGGAGGCGGCCTCTGCCGCCGACCCGATGGACACGCTGCGCCAGAAGCTGGCCGAGCGCCTGGGTGCCCAGAAACCGGCCGACCCCCGCGGTGCCAACGTGATGCGGGTCGACAACCGCGCCACCGCGTCGGTGCCGCCGGCCGGCCTGCCGGCCGCCCCCACCCCCGCTGCCGCCACCGCGGCCGCCGGCAGCCTGACGCTGTCGTCCAGCGCGAGCCGTGCCACCCCGCGGCCATCGCCCGCCGCCAAGCGCCCCGAGCTGGCGGCCGAGCCCCGGCCGGTGCCCCACAGCGACCACTGGGACTACAGCGGCGAGGGTGGCCCCGAGGCCTGGGGCAAGCTGAAGCCTGAATTCAACAAGTGCTCGACCGGCCAGCGCCAGAGCCCGATCGACATCCGCGGCGGCATCGCGGTGCAGCTCGAGCCGATCCAGTTCGACTACCGCACGACCGGCTTCTCGGTCATCGACAACGGCCACACGGTGCAGGTGAACCTGCCGCCGGGCAACACGATCACCGTGCTCGGCCGCCGCTTCGAGCTGCTGCAGTTCCACTTCCACCGCCCGTCCGAAGAGCGCATCAACGGCAAGCAGTACGACATGGTGGCCCACCTGGTCCACCAGGACGCCGAGGGCAAGCTGGCCGTCGTGGCCGTGCTGCTCGACCGTGGCGCCGCGCAGCCGCTGGTCCAGGCGGTGTGGAACGCCCTGCCGCTGGAGAAGAACGAGGCCCAGGCCGCGCCCGGCACGATCGACCTGAACAAGCTGCTGCCCGAAGACCGCCGCTACTACACCTACATGGGCTCGCTGACCACGCCGCCGTGCAGCGAGGGCGTGCTGTGGATGGTGATGAAGACGCCGGTGCCGGTGTCGCCCGAGCAGATCGACATCTTTGCCCGCCTGTACCCGATGAACGCGCGCCCGGTGCAGCAGGCGTCGGGCCGCCTGATCAAAGAGTCGAACTGAGGGCCTGAAGGCACGCGGCGCCCCGCTCGGGCCGCGCCGGGTCAGTGCTGCCCGCGATGCTCCGCGTTGCGCTGGCAGGCCATGCACCGCATCGCGGTCGGCTGCGCCAGCAGCCGGGCCGGTGAGATCGACTCGCCGCAGTCCATGCATTCACCGTAGGTTCCGGCGGCCAGGCGCTCGCGGGCCTGCTCGATCAGCCGCAACTCGGCCAGATGGCGCTGCAGCTCGGCGCTGTCGATCTCGGCCTGGGTTTCGTCGGCCGCACCGTCCTTGAGGTCGGTCACCTCGCGCTCGATCTCGCGCCGTGGCCGCGCACTGGCGACCAGTTGCTCCAGCTGGCGCGCCCGTTGCGCCAGGCGTTCACGGGCAGCGTCGACAGGGTGGGTGAAGCGCGCAGACATGGTGGCGGCCAGGGGCTGGGACGATGGGCGTCCGGTCAGGGGGTCTCTCATGAGGGCTGCCGGTTCAGTCGCCCAGCGGCACGCCGCCGGCCCAGCGGGCTGCCCACTCGTCCCACCACTCCTGCTGCATCGCCGCCGCGGCCTGCTGCCAGGCCGACAGCGCCTGCCACTGCGCGCCCTGGGCAGACCACCAGATCTGCGAGACGGCGCCGAACCAGTCGGCCGGCAGCGGGGCCGGGTGGGGCATCGACGAGGGCAACGAGGCCATGGGCGTTTCTCCTTGCGGGGCGCAGCCAAGCGTGCATCGTCTGCCTGAAGTGGCCCGCCGTCAACGCGCAGTGCAACAACGCGGCCGCCAGGCGAGGGCGGGGGCGCCAGCCCTCGACGCTGGACCCGGCGCGTGCAGCCGTTCACGGCCGGTGCGCCGCCGTTGGCCCTGGGCGCGTGCGGCCTGCCCGGCGGCGAGCGCTTGCCAGGATCACGCAAGCCTGGCGGGCGAGCCTGGGCCCGCCAGCGCCCTTGCCGCCACAGCGCCGGTTTTGAGCTTCGATTTTATTTCAAACGAAAGCAAACAAAAGCATTGAGGTCTTCGATCTCTTCGCATTAGCATGGCTTCCACTCGCTAAAGGAAAGCAGCAATGGTTCGACGGCAATCTGATCTGGGCGCACTCACGGTGCTGGCGGCGGCTGTCACCATGGCGTGGCCGCAATGGGCCGCAGCCCAGGCCCCTGACGCAGCCGCCGGCGCTGCCCCGGCCCAGGCGGCCGCGCCCGTGGCCGCTGCCGCGCCGGTCGAGGCCCCGGCGGCCAACGCCGAGGCACCGCAAACCATCACCGTCACCGGCACTCGGGCCAGCCTGCTGAAGGCGCGTGAGCTCAAGCGCAACTCGGCGGTGGTGCAAGACTCGATCGCCGCCGAAGACCTGGGCCGTTTTCCCGACGACAACGTGGCCGACTCGCTGTCGCATGTGACCGGGGTGACGATCTCGCGCACCCACGGCGGCGAAGGCCAGTACGTGAACGTGCGCGGCCTCGGGCCCGGCTACAGCATCGTCACGCTGAACAATCGCATCCTGGCGACCGACGGCGATGGCCGCGACTTCGCGTTCGACGTGCTGCCGTCCGAAACCATCTACGGCGCCGATGTGATGAAGTCGGCCGAGGCCTCGCAAATCGAGGGCAGCATCGGCGGCTCGGTCAACCTGCGCTCGGCCCGGGCGCTGATGAACCCCGGCCGGCACGCGTCGGTCCGCCTCGAAGGCAACTTCAACGACCTGTCGGAAAACGGCGGCGGCAAGATCTCGGGCGTCTACAGCGACACCTTCGCCGACAACCGCATCGGGCTGGTTGTCGGCGCGGTCTACGCGAAGCAACGCACCCGCTCGGACTCGGTGCTCGACTTCACCTACAACCCCGACTCACCCGGCGAGTTCGACGCCAACGGCGACCATCGGATCACGCCCGACGAGCAGAACCTGCTCGGTGTCTGCTGCGTGGCCTTCGGTGCGGTCGAGCAGAAGAAGCAGCGCGCCGCGCTCTCGGCCGCGCTCGAATGGAAGCCCAGCGACAACACCAAGCTGACCGTCGATGCGCTCGGCACCCGGCTCGACGCGCCGGCGATCGGCTACCACCAGGCCTACTACGTCGAACATGCCGAAGACCGCTGGTCCGACGTGACGATCAAGGACCATCTGGTCACCGGCATGACCATCCACGGCCTCACGCCCGAGGTCGTCACCCGCACCGAACACCGCGTGGTCGACACCACGCAATTCGGCCTGAACGGCGAGTGGAAGGCCAGCGCCGACCTGACCCTCGAAGGCGACGCCTACGTCTCGCGCTCGGTGCGCGATTCGGGCGGCAAGGACACCTGGGTCGTCGCCGGCATCCCCGGCAACCACACCGGCTACTTCAGCGCCAACCGCAACGCGCTGCCCGACATCCACGTGACGCTGGAAGACGGCCGCGACCTCGCGCAGGCCAGCCCGACGCTCGGCAACGCCGACTACGGCCTGCACTGGGCCGAGCTGGGCGGCGACGACATCCACGACACCGTCAAGGGCCTGTCGCTGGGCGGCAAGCTGGCCGTCGATTGGGGCGCGGTCGAACGGCTGCACTTCGGCGTCAGCGACACGCGCCGCGCCAAGTCGCGCAGCACGGTCGACAACCTGGAGAACGCCTGCCAGTACTGCGGCTACCAGTACACCTTCGACCAGCTCGGCGCCGACGTGGTGCACCCGCTGACGCTGAAGAACTTCATGCGCAACGCCGGCGGCAGTTTCCCGACGACCTTCGTGCGCTTCGACACCCAGGCCTACTTCGATTCATTGAAGGCGCTCGACGGTGTCGAGATCCTCGACGAGAACGGGCAGGGCACCGGCACCTACTACGACTCGAGCCTGATGCAGGCGCGCTTCAACCCGACGCGCTCGTACCGCGTCAGCGAAGACACGCAAGCCGCCTACTTCCAGGCCGACTTCGCCGGCGACGACTGGTCGGCCAACGTCGGCCTGCGCATGGTGCGCACCAAGACCACCTCGCGCACGGCGGTCAACCGCATCATCGCCATCGACGACCCGACGCCGAACGACCCGACCTCCAGCCCCGACGTGACCTACAGCCCGGCCGAGCCGGTGTCGGCCACCGGCGAGTACACCAAGCTGCTGCCGTCGCTGAACTTCGCCTACCGTTTCACCCCGGCGCTGCAACTGCGCCTGGCGGCCGCCAAGGTCATGTCGCGCCCGGCGCTGGACCAGCTCGCCCCCACCGCCGAAGACCACACGCTGGACCGCACCTGGCGCATCGACGTGCGCGGCGACGCGAACCTGAAGCCGGTCGATGCGACGCAGGGTGACCTGTCGCTCGAGTGGTACTACAACCGCCGCTCGATGGTCTCGGGCGCGGTGTTCTGGAAGGACATCCGCCACTTCGTCACCTACACGATCGACAACAACGTCGACATCGGCGTGCCGGGTTACCTGTTCGACATCCAGCACCCGATCAACGGCGACAAGGCACGCATCCTCGGCTACGAGTTCGGCCTGCAGCACCTGTTCGACAACGGCTTCGGCGTCAACCTCAAGTACACCGGCACCGACACGCGGGCCTACGTCAACGGCCAGCATGTCGGCGAGCTCGAAGGCGTGTCGCGCTCGGCGGTGTCGCTGGCGCTGCTGTACGAAGACGACAAGATCAACGCGCAGATCGCGATGGACCACAGCGGCCGCTACACCGAGGCGCTCGATGCCGTGGCTGGCTACAGCCGCTACGGCCAACCGCTGACCTGGGTCACCGGCTCGATCGCCTACAACCTGACCGACGACATCACGCTGTTCTTCGAAGGCAAGAACCTCACCGACGCCTACTACCGCGCCAACCTTGGCCGGGCCGATGCGCTGGCCGGTTTCGAGACCTGGGGCCGCACCTACACCGCCGGCATGACGGTCAAATTCTGAAATGAGACCCCCACGCTCCCTTCCGGTCGCTGCCCCCCGAGGGGGCTCTTGCAGCGGCCCGGCAAAGCCGGATCCGCGCAAGGCTCTTGGGTGGCTCGCGCTACTGCTCGCCGCCGGATCGGTGCAAGCCACGGCATTGGGCAACGGCCTCGCGCTGACCCCACCCATGGGCTGGAGCAGCTGGAACCAGTTCGGCGACCAGATCAACGAGCAGCTGCTGGTGCAGACGATGGACGCGATGGCCGCCAACGGCCTGCGTGACGCCGGCTACGTCTACATCAACCTCGACGACGGCTGGCAGCGCCACAAGGGCGCGCGCCAGGACCACCCGCTCGAGGTTGACCCGGTCAAGTTCCCGCATGGGCTGCGCTGGCTGGCCGACTACGCGCACGGCCACGGCTTCAAGCTCGGCATCTACAGCGGCCCCGGCCAGACGACCTGCGCCGGCTACACCGGCAGCGAAGGCCACGAGGCCGAAGACGCGAAGCAGTTCGCCGCCTGGGGTGTCGACCACCTGAAGTACGACAGCTGCTGCTCGCACAAGGACGCGCCGAAGACCGAGGTGCAGGCGATCGTCAAGAAGATGTCGCTGGCGTTGCGTGCCAGCGGCCGGCCGATCGTCTACCACGCCTGCCACTGCGGCTGGGCCGACATCTGGCAGTGGGCCGCCGACGCCGGTGCCAACCACTGGCGCATCGGGCAAGACATCTCCGACGATTTCGACTACCCCGGCCACCGCGAGAAGTACTACTTCGACGTGCTGGACATGCTGGACCGCGGCATCACGCTCGGCCAGCACGCCGGCCCGGGCCACTGGAACGATTTCGACATGCTCGTCGTCGGCCTGAACGGCAAGAGCCAGGAGCTGGTCGGTGCCGGCGCGTCGAACGTCGAGTACCGCACCCACTTCAGCCTCTGGGCGCTGGCCGCGTCACCGCTGCTGATCGGCGCCGACGTGCGTGCGCTCGATGCCTACACGCTCGAGACCTTGTCCAACAAGGAAGTCATCGCGCTGAACCAGGACCCGCTGGGCCAGCCGGCCGAGAAGGTGCGCGACGACGGCACGCTGCAGGTCTACGCCAAGGGCCTGGCCAATGGCAGCGTCGCGGTCGCCTTGCTGAACCGCGGCAGCGCCACCGCCGAGATGACCGTCTCGCCGGGCAAGGACCTGGGCGAGGCCTGGAAGCACTACCGCGTGCGCGACCTCTGGCGCCACGCCGAGCTGGGCGAATTCGACATCCCGTTTACCGCCGAGGTCATCAGCCACGAGGCGCGCCTGCTGCTCCTCTCGCCGGTAACCGGCCACGCCACCACCACCGACACCACCGACAACACCCCCGCACCCAAGTGAGACACGCACGATGAAATCTCAACCGCACTGGCTGGGCTACGCCTTGCTGACCATGGTCACCTGGGGCGTCTGGGGCGCCTTCACCGGCGTGCCCAGCGAGCATGGCTTTCCCGACACCCTGATCTACGCCGTCTGGGCGTTGACGATGATCCCGCCGGCGATCTATGCGTTCAAGCGCGCCGGTGGCGTGCTGCAGCGCGACCCGCGCAGCCTGGCGCTGGGGCTGGCGATCGGCCTGCTGGGCGCCGGTGGGCAGATGCTGCTGTTTCGCGCGGTGAAGACCGGGCCGGCCTACCTGATCTTTCCGATCATCTCGCTGTCACCGGCGCTGACGATCGCGATGTCGTTCCTGATGCTGCGTGAGCGCACCGGGCGGCTGGGCCTGCTGGGCATCGCCTTCGCGCTGCTGAGCCTGCCGCTGTTCGACTACACGCCAGGTGGCCACAGCGAGTTCGGGCCCTGGTTCGTGCTGGCGATCGCGGTGCTGGTGGCGTGGGGCGTGCAGGCCTACTTCATCAAGCTGGCCAACGCGACGATGAGCGCCGAGAGCATCTTCGTCTACATGGCGATGTCGGCCGTGGTCTCGATCCCGGTCGCGCTGGCGATGACCGACTTCTCGCAGCCGGTGAACCTGGGCTGGAACGGGCCCTGGCTGGCCGCGG
This sequence comes from Ideonella sp., assembly GCF_041914305.1. Lineage (NCBI taxonomy): Bacteria > Pseudomonadati > Pseudomonadota > Betaproteobacteria > Burkholderiales > Sphaerotilaceae > Ideonella > Ideonella sp. The sequence goes on along the minus strand of NZ_JAYSDQ010000023.1, from coordinate 38,688 downwards.
TGATCCAGGTGCTCAACTCGATCGGCGCGCTGACCCTGGTGCACGCGTTTCGCCACGGCAAGGCGATCGTCGTGTCGCCGATGGTCAACGCCGGTGCGCCCTTGCTGACCGCGGTGATCGCGATGGCGGTGGCTGGCGCGATGCCGGGGCCGTTCAAGATGGCCGGGGTTGCACTCGCCCTGCTCGCGGCGCTGCTGCTGGCGCTGCAACCCGAAGGCGCCGAGGTGAAGGCATGAAGGCGCTGCTCGATCTCGTGCGCCGGCACAAGGCCGGCCAGCCCGAGGGCATCTACGCGCTGTGCTCGGCGCACCCGGTGGTGTTGCGTGCCGGCATGCAAGAGGCCGCCCAGGCTGGCGTGCCGCTGCTGGTGGAAGCCACCTCGAACCAGGTCAACCAGTTCGGTGGTTACACCGGCATGACGCCGCGCGACTTTCACGCCTTCATGATGAACCTGGCCGACGAGGCCGGCTTCCCGCGCGAACGCTTGCTGCTCGGCGGCGACCACCTGGGCCCCAACTGCTGGCAGGGCGAGCCGGGCGACAGCGCGATGGCCAAGTCCGAAGCGTTGATCGAGCAGTATGTGGAAGCCGGCTTTCGCAAGATCCACCTCGATTGCTCGATGGCCTGCGCCGACGACCCGGCGGTGCTGCCCGAAGCGGTGGTGGCCAAACGCGCAGCGCGCCTGTGCGCGGTGGCCGAGAAGACCCATGCCCGCGTCGGCGGCGAAGCGCCGGTCTATGTGATCGGCACCGAAGTGCCGGTGCCCGGCGGTGCGCACGAAGACCTGCAGGAGCTGGCGGTCACCCGCTCCGATGCGGCGGCCCAGACGATCGCCTCGCACCGAGAAGCGTTCGCCAAGCTCGGGCTCGAGGCGGCCTGGCCGCGCGTGATCGGCCTGGTCGTGCAGCCCGGTGTCGAGTTCGACCACCACAAGGTCATCGACTACGTGGCGCCCAAGGCCCAGGCGCTGAGTGCTTTCATCGAGCACGAGCCGCACATCCTGTTCGAGGCCCATTCGACCGACTACCAGACGCCGAGTGCCTTGCAGGCCCTGGTGCGCGACCACTTCGCGATCGTCAAGATCGGCCCCGGCGCGACCTTTGCGCTGCGCGAGGCGCTGTGGGCGCTGGCCGAGATCGAGCGTGAATGGCTGGGCGACGGCGACGGCTCGCACCTGAAAGACGTGGTGCTGGGCGTGATGCACGCGCGGCCGCAGCACTGGCAGAAGTACTACAGCGACCCCGAGCGCATCCGGCTCGACCTGCAATTCAGCTTGAGCGACCGCATCCGCTACTACTGGGCCCAGCCCGAGGTGCGCGAGGCCTGCGGCCGCATGCTGGCTCGCCTGGGCAACGGCCCGCTGCCGCTGACCTTGCTGAGCCAGTACCTGCCGCTGCAGTACGCCGCGGTGCGCGACGGCCTGCTGGCCAACTCGGTCAGCGCGCTGCTGCACGAGGGCGTGGGCCAGGTGCTGCGCCAGTACATCGCGGCCTGTGCGCCGGGCACCGCCGTGCGAGCGAACCCTGTCCTTCAGTGAACAACAACAACCCCAAGGGAGCGAGAGCCTGATGTCTCCATCCGACACCCTCGACGAATTCATCCCCCCCGGCGCCCGCTGGACCGTGCGCGAGATCGCGCAGCAGCCCTCGGTGTGGGCGCGGGTCCAGGCGCTGGTCGCGATGCAGGCCGGCCCACGCGAGATGACGCCCGCGTTCATCGCGCGTTGCCTGGCCACGCCCAACCTGCGCATCGTGCTGACGGGCGCCGGCTCGTCGGCCTTCATCGGCCAGTGCCTGGCACCGGCGCTGATGCGCCAGACGGGGCTGCGTGTCGATGCCGTCGCCACCACCGACCTGGTCGCCGGCCCGCACCTGTACTTTCAGCGCGAGGTGCCGACCCTGCTGGTGTCGTTCGCCCGCTCGGGCAGCAGCCCGGAGAGCGCCGCGGCGCTGGAGCTGGCCGACCAGTTCGTCGACGACTGCCAGCACCTGGTCTTCACCTGCAACCCTGACAGCCTGCTGCAGCGCCTGGCCGCCGAGCGAGGCAATGCCCGCACGCTGCTGCTGCCGGTCGAGACGCACGACCGCAGCTTTGCGATGACCTCGTCGTTCACCTCGCTGCTGTTGGCCGCGGCCCAGGTCTTCGGCCTGCTGGCGCCCGCGGGTGGGCAGGCACCGGCGATCTCGGCCGCTGCATCGGCCGTGCTCGCGCAGGGCCTCGTGCTGGCCGAGCAGCTGGTCGAGCAACGCTTCGAGCGCGTGGTCTACCTGGGCAGCAACGAGCTGCAGGGTCTGGCGCGCGAGGCGGCGCTGAAGCTGCTGGAGCTGAGCGACGGGCGCATCGTCGCCAGCCACGATTCGCCGCTGGGCTTTCGCCATGGGCCGAAGACCATCGTCAACGACCGCACGCTGGTCGTGATGTTCGTCTCCAACGACCCGTACACCCGCCAGTACGACCTGGACCTGCTGCACGAGCTGCGGCGCGACGGCCGCGCCGCGCGCGTGCTCACGCTGAGCGCGCAGCCGCTGCAAGGGTCCTGCGCATCGCCGGCCGACGATGTGTTGCTCGAAGGGCTGGCCGACGCCAGCGACCTGGCGCTGGCCTTCCCGTGCATCGTCTTCGCCCAGCGCTTCGCACTGTTGCAGTCGCTGCGCCTGGGCCTGTCGCCGGACAATCCGAGCGTGTCTGGCACCGTGAGCCGCGTCGTGCGCGGTGTCACGATCCATCCTTTCCCCGATGTGGAGATCGACCCCGATGTTCCTCGGCATTGACGGCGGCGGCACCAAGACCGCGTTCACGCTGATCGACGGCGAGGGCCAGGTGCGGGCCCGCCATGTCGACGGCAGCCTGTACCACCCCGAGGTCGGGCTGGACGGCGTGGCGGCGGTGCTGCAGCGCGGCGTGCAGGCCACGCTGCAGGCGGCCGCGTGCGGTATCGACGACGTGGCCTTCAGCTTCGTTGGCATGCCCTGCCACGGCGAAGACAGCGCGCTGCAAGCGCAGCTCGACGCGCTGCCCGCCGCGGTGCTGCCCGCCGGGCGTTACCGTTGCGGCAACGACATGGTCTGCGGCTGGGCCGGCTCGCTCGGCGCGGTCGACGGCATCAACATCGTCGCCGGCACCGGCTCGATCGCTTATGGCGAATGGCAGGGCCGCAGCGCGCGTGCCGGCGGCTGGGGCGAGCTGTTCAGCGACGAGGGCTCGGCCTACTGGATCGCCCGCGAGGGGCTGGCGCTGTTCTCGCGCATGAGCGACGGCCGGGCCGAGGCGGGGCCCTTGCTGGCGCTGTGGCGCGACCGCCTGCAACTGGGTGACGACCTGGACCTGTGCGCCCACCTGTATGGCCCCAAGGCGGCCGGGCGCAGCGGCGTGGCCGGCTTCGCGCCGCTGGTGGTCGAGGCGGCCGAGCAGGGCGACCCGGCGGCGCGGGCGATCTTCGTTGCGGCGGCGGCGCAGCTGGTCGACATCATCGTGGCCACTGCGCGGCGGCTGGGCGTGCCGGCGAACGCGGCGCTGTCGGTGTCGTACTCGGGCGGCGTGTTCCAGAGCCAGGCGCTGGTGCTCGACCCGCTGCGTGCGCTGCTGGCTGGCCAGCTGCCGCAGGCGCGCCTGGTGACGCCGCGCTTTTCACCGTCGCTCGGCGCCGCGCTGCAGGCCGCGCGCCTGGCCGGTCGGCCCTTGCCGGCGGCGGCATTGGCGCGGCTCGAACCGGCGGTGCCATGACGCGCGGGATCGCCACATGGCTCGGCCGCTGTGCCGGCCTGGGGTTCATGCTGTGCACCGCGCTGCCGGCCGCGGCCGAATCGCCGGCGCACTACACGGTGGCCGATTTCGCCCGCGTGCCGAAGATCGACACCCACCTGCACCTGCACGGCGCGCTGCCGCGATTCATGGCGCTGGCGCAGCGAGACGGTTTCCAGCTGCTGACGATCAACGTCGACTACGCCGACTTTCCGCCGATCGACCAGCAGCAGCGTGATGCGGTGGCGCTGGCCCAGGCCTACCCGGCGCAGGTGGCCTGGGCCGCGACCTTCCCGCTCGCGGGCTTCGAGTCACCCGGCTGGGCCGAGACCACGCTGCAGCACCTGGCCCAGGCGCGGGCGCTGGGCGCGCAGGGCGTGAAGGTGTGGAAAAACCTGGGGCTGGACCTGCGCGACCGCTCGGGCGCCGCGGTGCTGATCGACGATGCGCGGCTGCAGCCGCTGTTCGACACGATCGAGCGCGATGGCTGGGTGCTGCTGGGCCACCAGGCCGAGCCGCGCAACGCCTGGCTGGCGCCGGCGCAGATGACCACCAAGGGCGACCGCGCCTACTTTGCCGGCCACCCGCAGTACCACATGGCGCTACACCCCGAGTGGCCCGACCACGAGGCGCAGCTGGCCGCGCGCGACCACTTCCTGCAGCAGCACCCGCGGCTGCCGTATGTGGGCCTGCACCTGGCCTCGCTCGAGTGGAGCGTCGAGCGTCTGGCCGCCTTTCTCGATCGTTTTCCCACCGCCACGGTCGACCTGGCCGCCCGCATGAGCCACCTGCAGCAGCAGGCGATCACCCGGCGCGACGCCGTGCGCGCCTTCGTGCTGCGCTATCAGGACCGGCTGCTCTACGGCAGCGACCTGGCGCGCGGCAACGACCAGGGCGACGCCGAATTCGCCGCCGAGGCCGATGCCGCCTGGCGCGCCGACTGGCGTTTCCTGGTCACCGGCGAGCGCCTGACCCATGCCGACCTGGACGCCCCGTTCCGCGGGCTGGCGCTGCCGGCGGCGGTGGTCGACAAGCTCTACCACCACAACGCCCGGCGCGTTTTCGCCCGGGCTTGGCGCTACGATGAGGCGAAGAGAGAAAGCACGCGATGACCACGAAGAACGCTCCCCGTGCCGCGGCCGCGCCGGGCCGCCAGCGCGCCGCCCGGGCCACCCCCCACGCCGACGGTGAAGGCGAAGACCAGGGCCTGCTGCTGGAAGAACGGCGGCGCGAGATCCGCGCGCTGATCGAGGAAAAAGGCCGCGTCACGACCGACCAGCTGGCGGCGCGCTTCAACACCTCGCTGGTGACGATCCGCGGTGACCTGAACGCGCTGGCCGAGACCGGGCTGATCGTGCGCACGCACGGCGGCGCGCTGGCCCACCGCGATGGTGAAGAAGTACCGATCGAGATCAAGCAGAGCCTGCGGCATGCCGAAAAGGTACGCATCGCCACCGCGGCGGCGGCGATGATCCAGGAGGGCGACACCATCTTGCTCGATTCGGGCTCGACCACCGGCGAGATCGCCAAGCAGATCCGCACGCTGAAGCTGCATGCGATCAACGTGATCACCAACGCGTTGAACGTGGCGGTCACGCTGGCGCAGGCGCCGCACGTGCGGCTGGTGATGCTGGGCGGCGTGCTGCGGCCGAACTCGTACTCCTTGTCCGGCCCGCAGGCAGAAGCCGCGCTGGCCGGGCTGCAGGCCGACCGCCTGTTCCTCGGCGTCGACAGCCTGGACCCGGAGATCGGCCTGATGACGCCGCATTTGCTGGAGGCGCAGCTGAACGCACAGATGATCCGCTCGGCGCGGCAGGTGGTGGCGGTGGCCGACTCGTCCAAGCTGCTGCGCCGCAGCCTGTCGGTGATCGCCAAGGTCGAGCAGATCCACACGCTGATCACCGACCAGGGGGCGAACCCCGACAGCGTGGCCGCGCTGCGCGCGCGTGGTGTCGACGTGGTGCTGGTCTGAGTATTGACGGCAGGCGCAAGGAGCAGGCGAAGGTGAAGGTGTTGCTGGTCGAAGACTCCCCCGGCCTGCGCGACAGCCTGGTGCGCGGCCTGTCGCGCCTGGGCCTGGTGGTCGAGCAGGCGCATGACGGGCCGAGCGGCCTGTGGGCCGCGACCGAGCTGCAGCCCGACGTGATCGCGCTCGACGTGATGCTGCCCGGCTTCGACGGCCTGGAGCTGCTGCGCCGGCTGCGCGCGCAACAGGTGCGCACGCCGGTGCTGATGTTCAGCGCGCTGGCCGAGGTCGAAGACAAGCTGCAGGGCTTCGAGGCCGGGGCCGACGACTACCTGCCCAAGCCGTTCGACCTGCGCGAGCTGGCTGCCCGGCTGCGCGCGCTGGCCGCGCGCCAGGGCGCGGCGGCGGCGCCCGGCGCGGCGCCGATCGAAGTTGGCGACCTGTGCATCGACCAGGCGCGCAACGAGGTGCGGCGCAAGGGCCAGGTGCTGCCGATGCGCCGGCGCGAGCGCCTGCTGCTGGAGCTGCTGTCCAGCCAGCGCGGCTGCGTGGTGCGGCGCGCCACGATCGAGGCCAAGCTGTATGCCGACGCGACCGAGCTGCAGAGCAACTCGGTCGAGGCCGCGGTGTCGCAACTGCGGCGCTGGATCGACGAGCCCGGCCAGCCCTCGCGCATCGTGACCCAGCGTGGCGAAGGCTACAAGCTGGAGCGTTAGATGAACGCCGCCCGGCCGCCGGCCGCAGGGCGCCAGGCACATCGATGATCGCCAGCGCACTGGAGCGCCGCTGGCGTGGCCGCATCTCGGCGCTGCTGTTCGCGGGCGCCGCGCTGATCTTCGGCGTGGTCTACGCCATCGGCCACGCCGAGCGGGCGGCGGCGTTCGAGCTCTCGCTGGCCGACGACCTGCGCACCATCAGCAACATCACCCACGTCTATGTCGATGGCGACATCTACGTCAACATCGAGCCCGAGGCGCTGGGCATGTACCTGGCCGGCGGCGACCGCATCTTCCAGGTCTGGGACGCGGAGACCGGCGAGCTGCTCGACCATTCCGAATCGCTCGACACGATGGGGGCCCAGCTGCCGCGGCCGATGCCGGTGCTGCAGATGAACGCGGCCCCGCGGGCCGGCACCGCGCGCCTGCCCGACGGCCGGGTCATGCGGCTGCTGTCGCAGCGCATCCGCGCGAACTGGGGGCTGGATCCGGAGACGCTGGAGCGCACCGGCCAGCAGATCACCGAGCACGAGGTCGAGGTGATGATCGGCCGGCCCGAGAGCGGGCTGACCGCGTCGCTGCTGCCGCTGGGGGGCGCGTGCCTGCTGGGCGCGCTGGCGATGCCGATCTTCGGCATCCTCGCGCTGCGCCTGGGCACGCGGCGTTTCGATGCGCTGGTGCATCGGCTGGTGTTGCAGCGCGAGCGCGAACGTGGCTTTCTCGCCCATGCGGCGCACGAGCTGCGCACCCCGCTGGCCGAGCTGCGGGCGCTGGTCGACCTGGCCGAGTTGGAGGCCGAGGCCGGCGCGCCGGTGCAGCCGGTGCTGGGCGACATGCGCGCGGTGGCCGACCGGATGGGCGGGCTGCTGTCGGCCTTGTTCCGGCTGGCGCGTGTGCAGCGTGGCCATGAAGAGGCCGCGCAGCCGCTGGACCTGGTGGCGCTGGCCGACGCTGCCCTGCGCGCGCAAGACAGCGCGGCGCGCCAGCGCGGCCTGCAGTGGGAGCGGGCCTGCCCGGACCGCCTGCCGCTGTCGGCCCCACCGACCCTGCTGCGCGCGCTGCTCGACAACCTGGTCGGCAACGCCATCGCCCACGCCCGCGCGGGCAGCCGGCTGCAACTGGCCATCGAGCCCGGCACACCGTGGTCGCTGTGCATCGCCAACCAGCGCGACCCGGCCACGCCACCGCAGCCGGCGCCCGATCACCTCGGCCAGGGCCTGCTGATCGCCCAGCTCTACGCCCAGGCCACCGGGCTGGCGCTGCGCACCGACGACAGCGGTGATCGCTTCGAGGTGCGGCTGACGCCGTTGCCCGCGGCCGACGGCCCGGCCGAAGACACCTCGCGTTACCAGGGCTCACGTTCTGCTGCGTAAACCCCGGGTTGCATCAGCTTCGCATCAGGCTCGGCGGCAACCATGGGCGGGCCTTTCGAACACCGGGGCGTCGAAAGCCGGCGCCCCTCACACACCCGAGCTTCAGGAGATGACGATGAACACCCGCCCGACGATGCACCGCCGCGTTCGCGCCCACGGGCCGCTGGCCGGCCTGTGCCTGGCCACGGCCGCGCTGGCGCTGAGCGCCTGCGGTGGCGGCAGCAGCGACGAGTCGCCGGAAATCACCCGCGCCGACGTGCGCGCCGCGCGCACCGCCAGCGCCCAGCAGGCCAGGCCGACCACCACGGCCGCCTATGCCGACCGCTCGGCCGACGCCTCGCCGCTGGCGGCCTGGGTGCCCAAGGTTACCGACACCTGGCAGTGGCAGCTCACCGGCACCATCAACACCAGCTACAACGTCAACGTCTACGACATCGACCTGTTCGAGGCGCCCGACGCGGTGATGACCCAGCTGCACAACCAGGGCCGCTACGTCGTCTGCTACTTCTCGGCCGGCAGCGCCGAGAACTGGCGCCCCGACTACGACCAGTTCAAGCCCGCCGACCTGGGCAAGAACCTGGACGGCTGGCCCGGCGAGAAGTGGGTCGACACCCGCTCGGCCAACGTGCGCAACATCATGAAGGCGCGGCTCGACCTGGCCAAGCAGCGCGGCTGCGACGGCGTCGAGCCCGACAACGTCGAGGCCTACAACAACAACCCGGGCTTCAACGGCGAGCTGACCGCCAAGACCCAGCTCAACTACAACCGCTTCCTGGCCACCGAGGCCCATGCCCGCGGCCTGAAGATCGGGCTGAAGAACGACATCAAGCAACTGAAGTCGCTCGAGCCCAGCTTCGACTTCGCGGTCAACGAGCAGTGCCAGCAGTACAACGAGTGCGGCGGCTACGCGGTGTTCACCGGCCACGGCAAGCCGGTCTTCACCGCCGAGTACAAGAAGATCTGGCGCGACGACGCCGATGCGCGCGCACAGATGTGCGCCAAGGCGCGCTCGATGAACCTGCGCACGCTGGTGCTGCCGCTGTCGCTGAACGACGCGTTCCGCTACAGCTGCGACTGAACGCGCCTTCAGCCGGCCGGCGTGATGACCACCGCGTCGGCCGAGCGCGTGTGGGGCCCGTGGAAGACGGCCTCGATGTTGTGGCCGTCCGGGTCCAGCACGAAGGCTGCGTAGTAGCCGGGGTGGTACTGGCGTTCACCCGGCGCTCCGTTGTCGCGCCCGCCGGCGGCCAGCGCGACCTGGTAGAAGCGCTTCACCTGGTCCGGCCCATCGGCCTGGAAGGCCAGGTGCACGCGCGAGACGGTGCTGTCGGCCCGGTCGATCCACAACTCGTCGGCCGAGAAGAAGTCGTCGCCTTCATGGATTGATTCAGTCTTGCCGAGTGATTCGAGCACCGCGCGGTAGAAGCGCTTGGCAGCAACCAGGTCGCTGACGCGCAGGTGCACATGGTCGATCAGTCGGCCACGGTGGAATTGCATGGCAGGTCCTTTCGAAGAAATCGAAACGGGCAAATACCTTGCCACCCGCGCGCGGGCGGGCCACTTCGGCCTGTACCAGGTGGTCTGACGCGCCTGTTTGCCAGCGCCCTCAGAGCTTCGAGATCCGCACCCAGTCGATGTACAGGTGCAGCGTGTCGAACGCGTAGTTCATGCCGGGCCACGGCGCGGGCCAGTTGCCGATCCACAGCTGTGCCTTGTGGCCGTTGACGTGCTGGTCGGTGGATGTTTGCAGGATGCCGTCGACATACCAGTCGATGCGCCGCGGCCCGTTCTTGCCGTCGTACCAGTCCCAGCGGAAGACGTGGAACTGGCCGTCGAACGGGTCCGTCTTTGAATGCCATTGGATGTAGGTCGCATCCGAGTCCGCGTCCGAGTGGGTCCAGGTGTTGAAGCCGAGCGTGCGCCGCCAGGTGGACCAGGCCGGCGGCTTGGCCATGTGCGCCGGCATCTCGATGTCGATCTCGGTGTAGTTGCGCTTGGCCGGCGGATCCGCCAGGTTGTCGCTGTCGTAGTAGTTCCACATGCACGAACAACCGTTGGGCCCCGGCAGCAGCTTCATGCGGGCCTCGTAGCGCCCGCCGCCGTACGGGGCCTTGGTGATGATCAGCCCACCCTGGCGGTGCGGCCCGGCGTGCTGGTCGCCGTAGATCTCGGTGTCGACGACCGTGAGCGTCGCGCCGTGGTCGACGTAGGTGCCCAGGCGCACGTTCTCGGGCCTGACCGGGTACTGGTGCGCGATGTCGGTGTCGCCGACGATCCACTTCGTGGTGTCGATCGAGCCGCCGCGGAAGTCGTCGCACAGCAGATGGCTGCCCGCGCAGGGGTCGGCGGTTTCGGCTGGCGCATTCGTGGCGAACGGCGAGGCGAATGCCGGTGCGAGCGGCGCCAGCAGCCCGACGGCAAACAAGACGGACCGGCGGGCGGAACGAAGCACATCGAGCGTGGGCAAGGCGGGTCTCCAGGCAGGTGGGTTGCCGCTTCGGCCAAAGGCGGCGCCGCCAATTCTGCGGTGCTGTGGGGCCGGCGAAGCCGCGGCCATGCCCGCGGCCGGGTAACAAATGTCGACACGCGCAAGTGAAGGCTGGCCCGCGGCCTGTTTTTCAGGCGAGCAGCGCCGCCACCTTGGTCAGCAGGTCGGTCTTCGAGAACGGCTTGTCGAGCGAGTCGCAGCCGGTGCCGTTGAGAAAGCCCCGGGCGTCGGGCGACAGCGTGTCGCCGGTGACGAACAACATGCTGTGGCCCAGGGCAGGGTGGCGCGTGGCCACCTCGCGCCAGAGCGTGGCGCCGTCCATGTCGGGCATGCGCAGGTCGCAGACGATGGCGTCGAAGCGCGCCAGGTCCAGCATCTCGAGCGCCACCGCGCCGGACTCGGCGGTGGCCACGTCGTAGCCGGCGCCTTCGAGCATCTCGCGCATCAGCTCGGACAACTCGGGCTCGTCGTCGACCACCAACACCCGCGCCAGCAGCGAGTGGCCCGACGGCGCCAATGCCGATGGGGCCAGCTCGGGCTCGGCGACGCCGCTGATCGGCAGGCTCAGGCGAAAGCTCGCCCCGCCGAGCGACGAGCCGGCTTCGAGCACCAGGTCACCGCCGTGCGCGCGCGCCAGCGAGCGCGACATCGCCAGGCCCAGGCCCGTGCCCACGCCTTCGGGCTTGGTGGTGAAGAACGCGTCGAACACATGCTGGCGCGCCGCGGCCGGCACGCCGAGGCCGTTGTCTTCGACCCGCAGCCACACGCGCGGCTCGCGGTTGTCGCGCCGCGGCTCGACGCCGCTTTGCACCCGCACCCGGCGCGGGCCCTGCTTGCCGGCCAGCGCCTGCTGCGCGTTGATCAGCAGGTTCATCACGACCTGGCCGATCTCGTCACTGTCGGCCATCACCGGCGGCAGGGCTTCGCCCAGCGCCAGCTCCTGCGTGATGTTGTGGGTGCGGTAGCCGTACTGCAGCATGTCGGCCGCCGCGCGCACCATCTCGTTCAGGCTCACCGGGCCGCGCTGCGAAGGTTTGCTGCGCGCCATGTTCAAGAAGGTGCGCACGATGCGGCCGCAACGCTCGGCCGCCTTGCGGATGCGTTGCGCTTCGTCGCGCAGCTCGGGCTCGTGGTCGCACTTTTCTTCGAGCAGGCTGGCGCGGCCCATCACGATCGCCAGCGGGTTGTTCAGCTCGTGCGCCACGCCGGCCAACAGGCTGCCCATCGCGGTCAGCTTTTCGCTCTGGCGCAACGCCTCGCGCTGGCGCTCGATCTCTTGCGTTGCGTTGTAGACCGCGGTCATGTCGACCAGCGACGCGGTGCAGTACATGCGGCCTTGCACCTCGGTGCGCCACAGCAGCATCTCGACCGGGAATTCGCTGCCGTCGGCGCGCACCGCGTGCAGCTGCATGCGGCCCAGTTGCAGCGGCGACTCGCCGGCGCGCAGGCGCGCCAGGGCCTGCGCGTGCAGCGCGCGGTGGCGCTCGGCCATCACCAGCGGCGCGATGTGCCGGCCCAGCGCCTGCGCGCGGGGGCACTGAAACATGGTTTCGGCGGCGAGGTTGAACTCGACGATGCGGCCGGCTTCGTCGCTGACGATGAGCGCCGCCGGGGCGCCGTCGGCAATGGCGGCCTTCAGCGCGGCGCTGGCCGGGCGCTCGTCCGGCTCAGCGCAGGCGGGCTTCATGCGGCAGAGGCGGCCGTCGGCACGAAGACATAGCCGACGTTGCGCACCGTCTTGATCAGCTCGGGCTTGTCGGGGTTGCGCTCGATCTTGCGGCGCAGGCGCATCACGCGCAGGTCGATCGAACGGTCGAACACGTCCCAGCCGCGGTTGTGCGCCTGCTCCATGATCTGGTCGCGGTTCAGCGGCCGGTTCGGGTTGCGCGCGAACAGCGCGAGCAGGTCGAACTCGGCGGCGCTGATCTCGATGTCGGTGTTGTCGGGCGCCAGCAGGCGGCGCTCGTCCAGGTCCAGCTGGCAGGCGCCGAACGACACGCGGCGTGGCCCGGTGGCGTGGCTGGGCACCAGGGGCGCGGTGGACGCCGCTGCGGCGGCCGGTGCCGGCCCGGCGGCGGCCTCGGTGCGGCGCAGCACCGAGCGGATGCGGGCCAGCAGCTCGCGCAGCTCGAAGGGCTTGGGCAGGTAGTCGTCGGCGCCGAGTTCGAGGCCGACGATGCGGTCGACCGATTCGCTGGCGGTGGTCAGCATCACCAGGCCGATGTGCGGGTGGGCCTCGCGCAGCCAGCGGGCCAGCGACAGGCCGTTCTCGCCCGGCATGTTGATGTCGAGGATCGCCAGCGCCGGTGCCTGCTCGGCCACGGCCAGCCGGGCAACGGCCGCGTCTTCGGCGGTGCGCACGCGAAAGCCGTGGCGGCCGAAGTACTCGGCCAGCAGCGAGCGCAGCTCGGGCTCGTCGTCGACGACCAACAGCAATGGACTGGCGGTGCCCTCGGCCTGGGGCATGGCGTGCACCTCGAGGTGGTGGAGCGCCGAGTTTATCGACAGCCAGCCGGAGGCCGGGCCCTCAGCTTGTAGCGGCTCGTGACCAGCCAGGGTCAGCAGCATGGCCGGGTGCGTCAGGCGAAAGCCGCGGCCATCGCGCTGGCAGCGGCCTGGGCTTGCAGGTGGTCAACGATCGTGTGGTTGACCGGCGCCTCGTGCGTCATCGGGCCCTGGTGGCCGGCGTTGGCCACTTCGTGCCGGCGCAGGCGCGGCAGGTTGGCGGCGGCCACCAGGTCGGCCACGCGGCGCGCCGGCGTGCGGGTCTGGCTGCCGTGCATCAGCAGCGTGGGCATCGTCAGGCTGCCCAGCGGGCGGGCGGCCCAGCGGGCGGCGAACAAGGCCTCGAAGTGGCGCGGGATGGTGGCGATGCGGCTGCGCACGGCGTCGCGCTGCGGCGCGCCCATGGCTTCCCAGGTGCCGGCTCCGCTCCAGTAGTCGACGAAGCGGCGCGACGCGCCGTCGAGGTCACCGGCCTCGACGGCGACCGAGACGGTTTTGGCGGTGGCCTCGATCTCGTCCAGGCTGGCGTCGCCCGGCGACATCGCGTGGATCACGCCGAAGGCCACCGGCTCGTACAGCGTCAGCGAGCGCACCCACAGCGGCTGCAGCAACGCGATCTGCAGCGCCACCGCGGCGCCGTACGCATGGGCCACCAGGTGCACGCCCTCGGGGGCCGGGCCGGCGTGGCGCACCGCGTCGATCACCGCCAGCGCGTCGACATCGAGCGTGTTGGGCATGATCTGCGGCCAGCCCGGGCTGCGGCCGTGGCCGTGCAGGTCGACCGACATCGTCTGCCAGTGTTCGGCCAGCTGGCCGACGAGGCCACGCCACTGGGTCTGGCTGTCGGTGCTGGCGTGCAGGCACACGACGGTGGCGCCATGGCCCTGGGCCCGCAGGAACAGCGGCGCCGGCTTCAGCAGGGTGGACGACGAGGTGAAGGTGTTCATGGGTGGCTCCCTCCGCGCGCAGCGTTGCGCCCGTGAGGCCACTGTCGTCAGCGCTTGTTGCAGCTGCGCTTCATCCACCGGCACGCGCTTGTTTCAATTGTTTCTGCAACAGCTTTCGTGTTAGGGAGTTATCTCACCCATCACTTTGAGAGGCGTACGCAAGTCCTTGCTTTTGAACGATATTCTGAGCGAGATACTTGACGTTTCGCTTCTAAGTGACTGATTTCATTGAATTTTTCTTTGCGTTTCGTTGACCCTGGGGCGCGTGGTGAGATAAAGTGGGAGAAAGTGCAATTTAGTGGGTAATGGTGTCCTGAACGTGGGTGTTCCACGGTCAGGTGTTCGAGGGTCATCGTGTCTGAGTTTGTGTTCCAAGGCGAATCAGCGCTTTCGCTGGACGGAAAGGGCCGGGTCACCGTGCCTGCCCGTTTCCGCGATGCGCTGGCTGCCTTGTGCGCAGGCCAGATGACGCTGACCAAGAGCCCGTCGCGTTGCCTGCTGCTGTTCCCGCGCCCGGCGTGGGTCGAGTTCCGCGCCAAGCTGCTGGCGCTGCCGATGGAGGCCGACAACTTCCGCCGCCTGTACCTGGGCAGCGCGATCGATGTCGACATCGACAGCGGGTCGCGGGTGCTGCTGTCGCCCGAGCTGCGCACCTGGGCCCGCCTCGACAAGGAGCTGATGCTCGTCGGCATGGGCGGGCGGATGGAAATCTGGGACCGTGAGCGCTACCTCGCCAACGAGGAAGCCACGCTCGCCCAGCCGATGCCCGACGCGTTGCGCAACCTGGTCATCTGACGGTCATGGCCAAGTCGAAGTCAACCAGGGCGCCGCGGACCAGGCGTCCGGCCGATTCCCAACCGGATCCGTCCGCGATGGGCGAAGGGTTCCGCCACACTACCGTCTTGCTGAACGAGGCGATCGACGGCCTGGTGGTCGATCCGGCCGGGACCTACGTCGACGGCACCTTCGGCCGCGGCGGCCACTCGCGCCTGCTGCTGGCGCGCCTGGCGCCCACCGGCCGCCTGTTCGCGTTCGACAAAGACCCCGAGGCGATCGCCGCCGCCACCACCGGCGAGGGCGCGATCAACGACCCGCGCTTCACGATCTGCCACGCCAGCTTCGCGCAGATGCGCGACGAGCTGGCGGCGCGCGGCGTGCAGCATGTCGACGGCGTGCTGCTCGACCTGGGCGTCAGCTCGCCCCAGATCGACGACCCGGCGCGCGGCTTCAGCTTCCGTTTCGACGGCCCGCTGGACATGCGCATGGACCCCACGCGCGGCGAGAGTGCCGCCGAGTTTCTGGCGCGCGCCGACGAGCGCCTCATCGCACAAGTGGTACGAGACTATGGCGAAGAACGGTTTGCTTCACCGATTTCAAAGGCGATTGTTGCTCGCCGCGAGAGCGGGAGCCCTCTTCGCACCACTGCCGAACTGGCCCAGCTCCTGGCTCGTACGGTCAAGTCCCGCGAGCCGGGCCAGGACCCTGCAACGCGCACATTCCAGGCTCTACGGATTTTCGTCAACGCCGAACTTGAAGAACTCGAACAAGGGCTGAGCGCCGCGCTCGCGCTGCTGGCCCCGGCCGGCCGGCTGGCGGTGATCAGCTTCCATTCGCTCGAAGACCGGATCGTGAAGACCTTCATCGCGCACGAGAGCCGCGAAGAGATCGACCGCCGCGCGCCGTTCGCGCCGCCCACGCGCGAGCTTCGCCTGAAGCCGCTGGCGCGCATCAAGCCCAGCGAAGGCGAGATCGCCGCCAACCCGCGCTCGCGCTCGGCGGTGCTGCGGGTGGCGGAGCGACTGGGGGGTGACACATGACGCGGCTCTCGGTGATGCTGCTGATCGCGCTGGTGCTCAGCGGGCTGTGGCTCGTCAAGACCAGCTACGAGTCGCGCCGCCTGTTTGCTGAGATCGAGCGCGCCAAGGCCGAAGAGTCGCAGCTGGCGGCCGATGCCAAGCGGCTCGACACCGAGCGCCGCACCGAGGCCACGAACCTGAAGGTCGAACGCACCGCGCGCGAGAAGCTGGCGATGCGCCTGGCCACGCCCGACGTGACCCTCTACGTCAGCGACAGCCACGCCGGCAGCACTGCGGTGCCGCACGACACGCTGCCGCCCGCCGGTGGTGGCAGTGGCGCCGCCTCGGTCGGTGTGTCGGTGGAGGGCGCCCGATGAAGGCCGTCCAGCGCCAAGGCGCCACCTCGTCGCACTCGGTGCGCGGCGTCAACTACTCGACCAGCCCGCTGCTGGCGTCGAAGACACCGCCGTGGCGCAGCCGTTTCCTGGTGCTGCTGGTCGGCATCGGTTTTCTCGCGTTGTCGGGCCGGGCGCTGTATGTGCAGGTGCTGGAGTCCGACTTCTTCCAGAAGAAGGGCGAGGAGCGCTACGCCTCGACCGTGCAGCTGCCGGCCAGCCGCGGCCGCATCCTCGACCGGCATGGCCAGGTCCTCGCGATCAGCGTCAACGCGCCGACGATCTCGGTCAACCCGCAGCAGTTCAAGGCCAACGACGAGCAAAAGCGCGCGCTGGTCTCGCTGCTGCGCATGCCGCTGAAGGAATTCAACGCCAAGCTCGACGACGGTGGCGCCTACGTGGTGCTCAAGCGCCAGATCGACGACGGCCTGGCGCAGCAGATCCGCGCGCTGAAGGTCAAGGGCCTGACGATCGAGCCCGGCTACATCCGCCGCTACCCCGAGAACGAAGCCGCGGCGCACGTGGTCGGCTTCACCGACATCGAAGACAAGGGCCAGGAGGGCATCGAGCTGACCTTCCAGCGCCAGCTGCAGGGCCACGGCGGCTCGCGCGGCGTGGTGAAGGACCGGCTGGGCCGCGTGGTCGAAGAGCTGGGTGAGCCGGTCGACCCGCGCGACGGCCGCGACGTGCAACTGACGATCGATTCGCAGGTGCAGGCGCTGGCCTACCAACGCATCCGCGACGCGGTGCAGGAGCACAAGGCCAAGGCCGGCAGCGTGGTCGTGCTCGACGCGCAAAGCGGCGAGATCCTGGCGCTGGCCAACTACCCGAGCTACCTGCCCGGCGAGCGCCGCAACCTGACCGGCTCGCAGCTGCGCAACCGCGCGATCACCGACGTCTTCGAGCCCGGCTCGACCGTCAAGCCGTTCATCGTCTCGATGGCGCTCGAAAAGGGCCTGGTCAAGCCCGACACCGTGCTCGACACGCGGCCCTTCAAGGTCGGCCCGCTGCTGGTCAACGATGGCTCGCACCAGCACGACGCGCTGACGGTGGCGCAGGTGATCCAGAAGTCCAGCAACGTCGGCACGGTCAAGATGTCGCAGCGGCTGGACAACAAGGAAATGGGCGAGATGCTGGCCGAGCTGGGCTTCGGCACCAAGCCGCAGATCGGTTTCCCCGGCGCCGCCACCGGCAAGCTGCGGCCGTGGAAGACCTGGAAGCCGGTCGAGAAGGCGACGATGAGCTACGGCTACGGCCTGTCGGCCTCGCTGCTGCAGATCGCCCGCGCCTACACCGCGATCGCGCGCGACGGCGAGCTCGCGCCGCTGTCGCTGATCAAGGGCGAAGAGGCGCTGCCGCCGGTGCGCATCTTCGAGCCCGAGACGGCGCGCACGATGCGCCAGCTGCTGCGCGGCACCGTCAGCAAAGAGGGCACGGCACCGCTGGCCCAGCCGGTGGGCTACTCGGCTGGCGGCAAGACCGGCACCGCCGAGAAGCAGGAAGGCCGCGGCTACAACAGCGACAAACACCGCGCCTGGTTCAGCGGCATTTCGCCGATCGACAACCCACGCGTGGTCGTTGCGGTGATGATCGACGAACCCACCGGCGTCTACTTCGGCGGCCTGGTGGCTGCGCCGGTGTTCAAGGTGGTGGTCGAGCAGGCGCTGCGCACGCTGAACGTGCCGCCGGACCTGGAAGTGAAGGCGCCGGCGGTGACCGCGCAAACCAACCCCCCCACCCGCCGCAAGCCGCTGGCCGTGGCCCGCGCCGACGACTCGGCCTCGCCGCAAGCCGCGCATTGAGCGCCCTGCAGAGATCACCATGCCCCTCACCCACCTGAAAAGCCCCGACGCCGCCGCTCGCTGGCTCAGCTCATGGGTCACCGGCGCGCTGCGCACCGACAGCCGCCAGGTCCAGCCCGGCGATGCCTTCATCGCCTGGCCGGGCTACGCCAGCGACGGCCGCCAGTACGTCAAGCAAGCGCTCGAACGCGGCGCCGCCACCTGCCTGGTCGAGCGCGACGGCATCGAGGCCTTCGGCTTCGAAGACGCGCGTGTGGCCACCTTGCCGCAGCTGAAGGCCGCCACCGGCGTGATCGCCAGCGCCTACTACCGCCAGCCCAGCGGCGCGTTGCGTGTGGTGGCCACCACCGGCACCAACGGCAAGACCTCGACCGCGTGGTGGACCGCGCAGTGCCTGACGCAACTGGGCACCCGCTGCGGCGTGGTCGGCACGCTCGGCATCGGCGAGCCGCCGCACCCCGGCGCCCGCGAGGCCGCGATCGAATTCACCGGCCTGACCACACCCGACCCGGTGGTGCTGCAACAAGGCTTTCGCCGCATGGTCGACCAGGGCTTCGGTGCCTGCGCGATCGAGGCCTCGTCGATCGGCATCGTCGAGCATCGGCTGGCCGGCACCGCGATCGAGGTCGCGCTGTTCACCAACTTCACCCAAGACCACCTCGACTATCACGGCAGCATGGAGGCTTACTGGGCTGCCAAGCGCGACCTGTTCGGCTGGCCGGGGCTGCGCTCGGCGGTGATCAACGTCGACGATCCGCACGGCGCGATGCTGGTCGCCGGCCTGGCCGGCAAAGGCCCGCAGCTGTGGACGGTGTCGGTCACCGACGAAGCTCGCCTGCGCGCCGAAGGCGTGACCTACCGCGACGGCGGCCTGGCCTTCGACGTGGTCGAGGGTTTGCAGCGCGCGCCGGTGGCCAGTGGCCTGATCGGCGACTACAACGTCAGCAACCTGCTGGTCGTGATCGGCGGCCTGCGTGCGCTGGGCGTGCCACTGGCCGCCGCGGCGCGCGTCGCCGCGCGTGTCACGCCGGTGCCCGGCCGCATGCAGCGCGTGATCGGGAAGGCGAACACGCCCGAGGTGGTGGTCGACTACGCCCACACGCCCGACGCGCTGGAGAAAGCGCTGGCCGGCCTGCGCCCGCTGGCCGCGGCCCGCGGTGGCCGGCTGTGGTGCATGTTCGGCTGTGGCGGCAACCGCGACGCGACCAAGCGCCCGCTGATGGGCGAGATCGCCGCGCGCCTGGCCGACCAGGTCATCGTCACCAGCGACAACCCGCGCCGCGAACCGGCGGCTGCAATCGTCGACCAGATCATCGCCGGCGTGCCGCCCGGGTCGGGCCGGGTTCAGGCGCAGGTCGACCGCCGCATCGCGATCCACCAGGCCGTGGCGGCAGCGCAGCCGAACGACGTGATCCTGGTCGCCGGCAAGGGCCACGAGGACTACCAGGAAATCGACGGCGTCAAGCACCCGTTCTCCGATGCCGCCGAAGCGGCCATCGCGTTGGGGAGCCGCGTTTGAGCGCCATGATGACGCTCGCACAAGCCCAGGCGATGCTGCCCGGGTCTCAGGTCGTGGGCAACCGCAGCCTGGCGTTTGCGCGCGTGCACACCGACACCCGCACGCTGCAAGCCGGCGACCTGTTCGTCGCGCTGAAGGGTGAGCGCTTCGACGCGCACGACTTTCTCGACGCGGCGCGCGTATCGGGCGCCGTCGCGGCGCTGGCGTCGCACGGCATCACCGAAGCGGGCTTGTCGGGCCTGCAGGTCGATGACCCGCTGCTCGCGCTGCAGACGCTCGCCACCGCCTGGCGCCAGCGCTTCCAGCTGCCGCTGGTGGCGGTGACCGGCAGCAACGGCAAGACCACGGTCACGCAGATGATCGCCAGCATCCTGCGTGCAGCGCATGGCGAGCAGTCGCTGGCCACCGCGGGCAACCTGAACAACCACATCGGCGTGCCGCTGACGGTGCTGCGCCTGCGCGCCGCCCACCGCGCCGCGGTGGTCGAGCTGGGCATGAACCACCCGGGCGAGATCGCCGAGCTGGCCGCGATCGCGCTGCCGACGGTGGCGCTGGTCAACAACGCGCAGCGTGAGCACCAGGAGTTCATGCACAGCGTCGAGGCGGTTGCGCGCGAAAACGGCGCGGTCATCACCGCGCTGCCGGCCGATGGCACGGCCGTCTTCCCGGCCGACGATGCCTTCACGCCGCTGTGGCGCGAGCTGGCCGGCGATCGCCGTGTGCTGACCTTTGCGGTGGACACGCCGGCTGACGTGCGCGCCAGTGCGCACTGGCAGCTCGACCACTGGCAGGTCGGGCTGGACACGGCGACCGGCCGCATCGATTTCGCGCTGCACATCGCCGGCCGCCACAACGTCAAGAATGCCGCCGCGGCGGCGGCGTCCGCCTGGGCCGCCGGCGTGCCGCTCGAGGCGATCGCGCAAGGCCTGGCGGCCTTCACGCCGGTCAAGGGCCGCTCGCAGGTCAAGCCGCTGAGCGTGGCCGGCCAGCCGCGCACGCTGATCGACGACAGCTACAACGCCAACCCCGATTCGGTGCGCGCCGCGATCGACGTGCTGGCCGAGCTGCCGGGCCCGCGCTGGCTGGTGATGGGCGACATGGGCGAGGTCGGCAACCAGGGCCCGGCGTTCCACGCCGAGGTCGGCCGCCATGCGCGCGACCGCGGCATCGAGACCATCTGGTGCGTCGGCGAGCTGATGCGCCACGCCGCGCAGGCGGCCGGTGCGCGCCATTTCGAGACCGTGGCCGAGCTGCTGGCGGCGCTGAACGAAGCGATGCCGTATGCGTCGGTGCTGGTCAAGGGCTCTCGCTTCATGAAGATGGAGCAGGTCGTTGCCGCCTTGCAGTCGGGAGGCTCCCATGCTGCTTAGCCTGGCCAGAAACGGGGAGGTGGTCCATGCTGCTTAGCCTGGCCCAATGGCTGCAGAGCCAATACCCCGAACAGTTCGGGTTCCTGCGCGTGTTCCAGTACCTCACGTTCCGTGCGGTGCTGGCGGCGATGACCGCGCTGCTGATCGGCCTGGTCTTCGGGCCCTGGGTGATCCGCCGGCTGACCGAGCTGAAGATCGGCCAGCCGATCCGCTCTTATGGCGTCGAGACCCACATGGTCAAGGCCGGCACGCCGACGATGGGGGGCGCGCTGATCCTGATCGGCATCGGCATGGCCACGGTGCTGTGGAGCGACTGGGGCAACCGCTTCGTCTGGATCACGATGCTGGTCACCTTCGGTTTCGGCGCGATCGGCTGGGTCGACGACTGGCGCAAGGTCGTGCTGAAAGACCCCGAGGGAATGCGCTCGCGCGAGAAGTTCTTCTGGCAGTCGCTGATCGGCCTGGTGGCGGCGCTGTACCTCGCGTTCAGCGTGTCCGAGACCTCGAACCTGCGCGTGGTCGAGCTCTTTCTGCGCTGGGTGCAAAGCGGCTTCTCGAACGACCTGCCGCCCAAGGCCGACCTGATGGTGCCGTTCTTCAAGACCATCAGCTACCCGCTGGGCGTGTTCGGCTTCATCGGGCTGACCTACTTCGTCATCGTCGGCGCGAGCAACGCAGTCAACCTGACCGACGGCCTGGATGGGCTGGCGATCATGCCGGTGGTGCTGGTGGCCTCGGCGCTGGGCATCTTCGCCTACGTGACCGGCAACTCTGTCTACTCCAAGTACCTGCTGTTCCCGTACATCCCCGGCGCCGGCGAGCTGATGATCTTCTGCGCCGCGATCGCCGGCGCGGGGCTGGCCTTCTTGTGGTTCAACGCCTACCCGGCGCAGGTCTTCATGGGTGATGTCGGCGCCTTGGCGCTGGGCGGCGCGCTGGGCACGATCGCGGTCATCACGCGGCAAGAGATCCTGCTCGGGATCATGGGTGGCGTGTTCGTGATGGAAGCCCTGTCGGTGATGGTGCAGGTGGCCTGGTTCAAGTACACCAAGAAGCGCTACGGCGAGGGCCGGCGCATCCTGCTGATGGCGCCGCTGCACCACCACTTCGAGAAATCCGGCTGGAACGAGACGCAGGTCGTGATCCGCTTCTGGATCATCACGATGCTGCTGTGCCTGGTCGGTTTGGCCAGCTTGAAACTGCGGTAAGACCATGAACAAGTCACAACCGTTGTTGCCGAACGCGGGCCGAGCGCAGGGCCGCTCCCAAGCCGGCCCGTTGCCCCCGCGGGGGGCGGCCGATGTACCCATCGGACGGGGGTCCATATGCGTCACTTGAAAGACCTCTCTGTGTTGGTGCTGGGCCTGGGTGACTCGGGCCTGGCGATGGCGCGCTGGTGTGCCCGCCACGGTGCCCGTGTGCGCGTGTGGGACTCGCGCGAGGCGCCGCCGCAGGCGGCCGCGTTGGCGCTGGCCGCGCCCGAGGCGGTGCTGATGACCGGGCCGCTGCCGGCCGACCGCCTCGAAGGCACCGGCGACCTGGCCGACGTGAAGCTGGTGCTGAAAAGCCCCGGCCTGGCACCGCACGACGAGCGCATTGCGCCGCTGCTGGCGGCTGCCCGCGCGCGTGGCCTGGCCGTGCAGGGCGAGCTCGATCTGTTCGCCCGCGCCCTGGCTGATTTGAAGGCCGAGCGCCGCTATGTGCCCAAGGTGCTGGCGATCACCGGCACCAATGGCAAGACGACCGTGACCTCGCTGACCGCGATGCTGGTCGCGCGCACCGGGGCCCGCGTGGCGATGGCCGGCAACATCGGGCCGACGATGCTCGACACGCTGTCCGCCGCGCTGGACCTGGAGCCGGAAGCGAAGCCGGCGGAAGAAGAGGTCACGCGGCCGCAGGCGTTGCTCGATGCGGCGGAGCGCGCCGCGTCGATCTCGGTGCCGGTGCAGGAGCCCGATCAGGCGACCGTCCCCGTCCCGCTGGCGGACGACGCCACGGACGACGCCACGGACGACAACTACGACGACAGGCCGACGTTGCCTGGCGCATTTGTCGACGCACGTCCGCTGGACGACCGCACCGTGCCGATGCCGCTGGACGACGAGACCACCGGCCTGACGCCCGATTCGATCGACGTGCCGGTCGACGTGACCGGCGTGGCGAACACGGTGGACCTGACGGTCGACGTCAGCGGTGCGGCCAACCGCGTCGACATGCAAGTCGACGTCAGCGGCGTGGCGGACCAGGTCGACATGACGACCGACGTCAGCGCAGTGGGTGACAAGGTCGACCTGAACGTCGAGCTGAACCTGAAAGAAACCTCGATCGACCTGCCGATGGGGAGCCAGGCGGCTGGCGACGAAGACGCGCCGCTGCAACTGGCCCCGCCGCCGCCGGCCGCGCCGGTGTTCGAGCACCTGCCCGAGGTCTGGGTGCTGGAGCTGTCCAGCTTCCAGCTCGACGGGGTGAAGGGCTTCGAGCCCAACGCCGCGACGGTGCTGAACGTGACCCAGGACCACCTCGACTGGCACGGCGACATGGCGGCCTATGCTGCGGCCAAGGCGCGCATCTTCGGCGAGCAGGGCCTGATGATCATCAACCGCGACGACGCGGTGGTCGAGGCCATGGTGCCGGCGCCGGTGATGGTCAAAGGCGCCCGCGGCAAGGCGGCCAAGGCGATCACGCGGCCCACGCTGCGCTTCGGCCTCGACGCGCCGCAGCGCCCGGGCGACTTCGGCCTCGTCACCGAAGGCGGCATGGCCTGGCTGGTGCGTGCGTTGCCGGCCGACGAGACCATCAAGCGCCGCAAGGACGAAGACGAAGAGATCCACCTGCAACGCCTGATGCCGGCCGATGCGCTGCGCATCCGTGGCCGCCACAACGCGTCGAACGCGCTGGCCGCGCTGGCGCTGGCCACGGCCATCGGCTGCCCGCTGGCGCCGATGCTGCACGGCCTGCGCGAATACCGCGGCGAGCCGCACCGCGTCGAGCCGATCGGCTTCGTCGGCGGCATCGAGGCGGTCGACGACAGCAAGGGCACCAACGTGGGGGCGACGGTGGCGGCGCTGAACGGGCTGGGCGCCGACCGCGCCGGCAGCAAGCTGGTCGTGATCCTCGGCGGTGATGGCAAGGGGCAGGACTTCGGCCCGCTGGCAGCGCCGGTGGCGCGCTACGCCCGCGCGGTCGCGACGATCGGCAAGGACGCCGAGACCATCGAAGCCACGCTGGCCTCGACCGGGGTGCCGCTGCAGCGCCATGCCACGCTCGAAGCCGCGGTGCGCTGGTGCTACGCGCAGGCCCAGGGCGGCGACGCCGTGCTGCTGAGCCCGGCCTGTGCCAGCCTGGACATGTTCCGCAACTACGGGCACCGGGCCGAGGTGTTCGCCGCCACGGTGCGCGAGCTCGCCGCCGAGCGCGGGGAGGTGCTCGAGTGACCAACCACACCGCGGCCGCCGCACCGGGCAGCAGCTGGCGCCAACGCGCCGCTGCGCTGCTCGCCTGGCGCCCGCGCGCGGGTGCCGGCGGCGAGCGCCTGCCGATCCGCGACTGGGTCTCGGTCGGCAGCGGCAAGCCCACGGCGGTGTCGGGCTTCGACCAGCCGCTGGCCTGGGTCGTCGTCGCGCTGCTGGCGCTGGGCCTGGTGATGGTCTATTCGGCGTCGGTCGCCATGCACGACAACCCGAAGTTCGCCAACTACGCGCCGACCTACTTCCTGAGCCGGCAGGCGATGTTCATCACGCTCGGCTTCGTGGCCGCACTGGTGACGCTGCAGACCCCGATCGCGGTGTGGGAGAAGTGGGCACCGTGGCTGTTCGCCGCATCGCTGGCCACCTTGATCGTGGTGCTGGTGCCGTTCATCGGCAAGGGCGTCAATGGCGCGCGGCGCTGGATCCCGCTGGGCATCATGAGCTTCCAGCCGAGCGAGTTGGCCAAGCTGGCGATCGCGATGTACGCCGCCAGCTACATGGTGCGCAAGATGGAGGTCAAGGAGAACTTCGTCAAGGCGGTGTGGCCGATGGCGGTGGCGCTGGGCGTGATCGGCGTGCTGTTGCTGGCCGAGCCCGACATGGGCGCCTTCATGGTCATCGCCGCGGTGGCGCTGGGCATCCTGTTTCTCGGCGGCGTCAATGGCCGCATGTTCCTGCTCAGCGTGATGGTGCTGGTGGGCGCGTTCGTGCTGATGATCGCGTTCAGCGAGTTCCGCCGCCAGCGCATCTTTGCCTACCTCGACCCCTGGAACCCCGACTACGCGCAGGGCAAGGCCTACCAGCTGACGCATTCGCTGATCGCCTTCGGCCGCGGTGAGTGGTTCGGCCAGGGCCTGGGCCAGTCGATCGAGAAGCTGAGCTACCTGCCCGAGGCGCACACCGACTTCCTGCTCGCCGTGATCGGCGAAGAGCTCGGCTTCGTCGTCGTGCTGATGGTGATCCTGGCCTTCTTCTGGCTGACCCGCCGCATCTTCGTGATCGGCCGCCAGGCGATCGCGCTCGACCGCGTGTTTGCCGGCTTGATGACCCAAGGCATTGGCATCTGGTTCGGTGGCCAGAGCTTCATCAACATGGGTGTGAATTTGGGGCTGCTGCCGACGAAGGGTTTGACGTTGCCGTTGCTGAGCTACGGTGGTTCCGGGGTGTTGATGAACCTCGTCGCATTGGCGATCGTGTTGCGCGTGGATCAGGAAAACCGGCAGCTCATGCGCGGAGGCCGCACATGACGCGCCATCTCGTCATCATGGCGGCTGGTACCGGTGGTCACGTGATCCCAGGCCTCGCCGTCGCACGCGAGATGCAAGCGCGCGGCTGGGCCGTGAGCTGGCTCGGCACCGAAGGCGGCATGGAGAACCGGCTGGTGCCGCCCAGCGGCATCGCGATGGACCGGCTGGCATTCAGCGGCTTGCGCGGCAAGAGCCTGTGGCAAACGCTGACCGGCGGCCTGCGCATGCTCAAGGCCTTCTGGGATTCGGCCCGCATCTTGCGCTCGCGCTCGGCTGATGCGGTGCTCGGCATGGGCGGTTATGTCTGCTTCCCGGGGGGCCTGATGGCCTCGCTGCTGGGCAAGCCGCTGATGCTGGTCAACGCCGATGCCGGCCTGCTGCTGAGCAACAAGGCGCTGCTGCCGGTGGCCGACCGCGTGGCCTTCGGCTTCGACGGCCCGGCGGTGGCCAAGGTCAAGCATGGCCTGGTCACCGGCAACCCGGTGCGCACCGAGATCGAGACCATGGCGCCGCCCGAGGTGCGCTTCGAGGGCCGCAAGGGGCCGCTGCGCATGCTGGTGGTTGGCGGCAGCCTGGGCGCCAAGGTGCTCAACGAGATGGTGCCGGCTGCGCTGGCGCAGATGCCGGAAGAGCGTCGGCCGATGGTGATGCACCAGACCGGCATGGCGCACCTCGACGAAGTCCGCGCGCGCTACGCCACGCTGGGCGTGCAGGCCGAGGTGCAGCCCTTCATCGACGACATGGCGGCCTATCTCGAGATCTGCGACCTGATCGTCTGCCGGGCCGGTGCGATCACGGTCAGCGAGCTGTGCGCGGCCGGCGTGGCCAGCGTGCTGGTGCCGTTGGTCGTCAGCACGACCGCGCACCAGAAGGACAACGCGGCCTGGATGGCCGAGCGAGGGGCGGCATTGCATTTGCCGCAGGCCGAGCTGACACCCCAGCGCCTGGCCCAGACGCTGCAGGACATGGACAGGGGGAAGCTGCTGGCGATGGCCCAAAAGGCGAAGACGCTGGCGCGTCCACAAGCGGCCGCGAAAGTGGCCGACGAGATCGAAAGGATGACGTCATGAAACATGCCGTCAAACACATCCACTTTGTGGGGGTGGGCGGTGCCGGCATGAGCGGCATCGCCGAGATCCTGCACAACCTGGGCTACCTCGTGTCGGGCTCCGACCAGTCGGACACGCCGACCACCCGGCGGCTGGCCGAGCTGGGCATTCGCATCTCGCACGGCCACGAGGCGTCGTACATCGCCGGTGCGCAGGCGGTGGTGATCTCGACCGCGGTGAAAGGCGACAACCCCGAGGTGATCGCGGCGCGCGCGCACCGCGTGCCGGTGGTGCCGCGCGCGGTGATGCTGGCCGAGCTGATGCGGTTGAAGAAGGGCATCGCGATCGCCGGCACGCACGGCAAGACGACCACCACCTCGCTGGTCACCAGCGTGCTGGCCGAGGCCGGCGTCGACCCGACCTTCGTGATCGGCGGCAAGCTCAATTCGGCCGGCGCCAACTCGCGCCTGGGCTCGGGCGACTTCATCGTCGTCGAGGCCGACGAGTCGGATGCGTCGTTCCTGAACCTGATGCCCATCCTCAGCGTCGTGACCAACATCGACGCCGACCACATGGACACCTACGGCCACGACTTCGCGAAGCTGAAGCAGGCCTTCGTCGAGTTCGTGCACCGCATGCCGTTCTACGGCGCCGCCATCCTCTGCGGTGACGACCCCGGCGTGAAGAGCATCGTGCCGATGATCTCGCGCCCGGTCATCACCTACGGCTTCGGCGACGAGGTGCAGGTGCGCGCGGTCGACGTGCAGGCGCTGCCCGGTGGCCAGATGCGCTTCACCTGCGAGCGCCGCAACGGGGTCGCGATGCCGCCGCTGGCGATCACGCTGAACCTGCCGGGCGAGCACAACGTGCGCAACGCGCTGGCCGCGATCGCGGTGGCGACCGAACTCGAACTGCCGGACGAGCCGATCGTGCGGGCGCTGGCGCAGTTCAGCGGCGTCGGCCGGCGCTTCCAGCGCTATGGCGAGTTGGCCGCCAAGGAAGGTGGCCAGTTCACGTTGATCGACGACTACGGTCACCACCCGGTCGAGATGGCGGCGGTGATCGCTGCGGCGCGAGGGGCGTTTCCGGGCCGGCGCCTGGTGCTGGCGTTCCAGCCCCACCGCTACACCCGCACCCGCGACTGCTTCGAAGATTTCGTCAAGGTGATGGGCCAGGCCGATGCGGTGCTGCTGACCGAGGTCTACCCGGCCGGCGAGGCGCCGATCGTCGCCGCCGATGGCCGCGCCCTGGTGCGCGCGCTGCGCGTGGCCGGCAAGGTCGACCCGGTGTTCGTCGACGACGTGGCCGAGCTGCCGGCCGAGATCTGCGGCTTCGCACGCGACGGCGACGTGGTGATCGCGATGGGCGCCGGCTCGATCGGTTCTGTGCCGGCGCAGGTGGTGGAGCTGACGGGGGGAGCGGCATGACGGCCGTGGATGTGAAGAGTCTGGGCAAGGTCGCCGTGCTGATGGGCGGCGATTCGGCCGAGCGGCCGGTGTCGCTCATGTCGGGCAACGGCGTGCTGGCGGCGTTGCGCTCGCAAGGGGTCGATGCGCATGCTTTCGATCCGTCGGAGCGCAATCTCGAAGCGCTGAAGGCCGAGGGCTTTGCGCGCTGCTTCGTCGCGCTGCACGGCCGCCATGGCGAAGACGGCACGGTGCAGGGCGCGCTCGAACTGCTGGGCATCCCCTACACCGGCTCTGGCGTGATGGCCTCGGCGATCGCGATGGACAAGGTGATGACCAAGCGCATCTGGTCGTTCGCCGGCTTGCCGACGCCGAAGTGGAAGCTGCTGGCCGCTGGCGAGCACGGCCGCGAGATCGTGCGTTGCGTGCCCGACGAACTCGGCCTGCCGCTGATCGTCAAGCCGGCGCGTGAAGGCTCGTCGTTCGGTGTCAGCAAGGTGGCGGGGTATTCCGGGATGCTCGAAGCGGTGACCCTCGCCGCACAATTCGATTCCGACGTGCTGTGCGAAGAATTCATCGACGGCGAAGAGGTCACTTGCCCGGTGCTGGGTGAGGGTGCTTCTGCCGTCGCGCTGCCGGTCATCCGTATCCAGGCGCCCGACGGCAACTACGACTACGAGCACAAGTACGTGTCGAACGACACGCGCTACCTGGTGCCCAGCGGCCTGCCGGCCGAAGAAGAGGCCGAGATCCAGCGCCTGGTCGTCGAGGGCTACCGCCTGCTGGGTTGCCGTGGCTGGGGCCGGGCGGACTTGATGATCCGCGCCAGCGACCGCAAGCCCTTCCTGCTCGAGATGAACACCTCGCCGGGCATGACCAGCCATTCGCTGGTGCCCAAGTCGGCGGCCGCGGCCGGCATGAACTACGAGCAGCTGTGCTTGTACCTGCTGGCCGGCGCGACGCTGGACAACACCAAGAAAGCGGGCGTGTGATCGAGATGGCCACCACCGCCGCCAGCACCTTGCCGCCCGACGTGCGCATGATGAACGCCACTGCGCTGGCGATCATCGCGCTCGCCGGCACGGTGCTGCTCGCGGCGGGGGCGGCCTGGTTTGCGCGCCAGCCGGTGTTCGCGTTCCGCTCGATCCGGCTCGAAGGCGAGGTCACGCGCAACAGCGCCGCGACCATCCGCGCCAACGCCGCGCCGCGCCTGGCGGGCAACTACTTCACGCTCGACCTGCAGGCGGCGCGCCGGGCTTTCGAGAGCGTGCCCTGGGTGCGCCATGTGGTGGTGCAGCGTGTGTTCCCCAACCGCCTCGTGGTGCGGATGGAAGAGCACCACCCGGTGGCGGTGTGGAAGGGCGACGAAGGCAACGACCGGCTGGTCAATTCGTACGGCGAGGTCTTCGAGGCCAACCTGGGCGATGTCGACGAGGACAACCTGCCCGAGTTTGCCGGCAGCGACGACGCCGCGGCCGCGTCGGTGCTGGCGATGTACCGCCGGCTGCAGCCGGTGCTCAAGCCGTTGGATCTGGCGCCCACACGTGTCGCGCTGTCGGACCGCGGCTCTTGGCAAGTGGAACTCGACAACGGCGCCGAGATCGAGCTGGGCCGTGGCAGCGACGACGAGGTGCTGGCCCGTGTCGGCCGCTTCGTACGCACGGTGACGCAGGTCTCGGCCCGCCAGCGGCGCGGCTGGGACCACGCCGACCTGCGCCACGCCGACGGCTACGCACTGCGATTGAAAGGCCCGGTCGCCCCCTTGGTGGCTGCCAGCGAGCCGAACGAATGAG
Source organism: Ideonella sp. (assembly GCF_041914305.1). Classification (NCBI taxonomy): domain Bacteria; kingdom Pseudomonadati; phylum Pseudomonadota; class Betaproteobacteria; order Burkholderiales; family Sphaerotilaceae; genus Ideonella; species Ideonella sp. The sequence continues at coordinate 9,108 of NZ_JAYSDQ010000023.1, read as the reverse complement.
GGATAAGAACTGATGGCCAAGGAATACAAGGATCTCGTTGTCGGGCTCGACATCGGCACCGCCAAGGTGATGGCGGTGGTGGCCGAGGTCATGCCCGGTGGCGAGCTGCGCGTGGCCGGGCTGGGCGTGGCCAGCTCGCACGGCCTGAAGCGCGGCGTGGTGGTGAACATCGATGCCACCGTGCAGTCGATCCAGCAGGCGCTGAAAGAGGCCGAGATGATGGCCGCCTGCAAGATCGAGCGGGTCTACACCGGCATCACCGGCAGCCACATCCGCGGCCAGAACTCGACCGGCATGGTGATCGTGCGCGACAACCGCGAGGTCACGCCGGTCGACGTGGCGCGCGTGATCGAGACCGCCAAGGCGATCAACATCCCGAACGACCAGCGGCTGCTGCTGGTCGAATCGCAAGAGTTCGTGATCGACGGCCACGAGGTCAAAGAGCCGATCGGCATGAGCGGCAGCCGGCTCGAGGTGAAGGTGCACATCGCCACTGGCGCGCAGAGTGCGGCCGAGAACATCCTCAAGTGCGTGCGGCGCTGCGGGCTCGAAGTGGAGCAGCTCGCGCTGTCGCCCACCGCATCGGCCGCGGCCGTGCTGACCGACGACGAGAAGGACCTCGGTGTGGCGGTGGTCGACATCGGCGCCGGCACCACCGACGTGGCCATCTTCACCGGCGGCTCGATCCGCCACACGGCGGTGATCCCGATCGCCGGTGACCTGATCACCAGCGACATCGCGATGGCGCTGCGCACGCCGACCAAGGACGCGGAAGAGATCAAGGTCGAGTACGGCGTGGCCAAGCAGCTGCTGGCCGACCCGAGCGAGCAGGTCGAGGTGCCGGGGTTGGGCGACCGCGTGCCGCGCATGCTGAGCCGCCAGGCGCTGGCCGGCGTGATCGAGCCGCGCGTCGAAGAGATCTATTCGCTGGTGCACCAGGTGATCCGCGATTCGGGCTACGAGGAGCTGTTGTCCTCGGGCATCGTGATCACCGGCGGCACGGCGGTGATGCCGGGCATGGTCGAGCTGGGCGAGGACATCTTCCTCAAGCCCGTGCGCAAGGGCCTGCCGACCTATTCCGGAGCCTTGTTCGACATGGTGGCCAACCCGCGCTCGGCCACCGTGATGGGGCTGCTCGAAGAGGCGCGGCTGGCCCACACGCGCGGCCACAAGGCGGCGCAGCAGGCAGGTTCGGTGACAACGTTCTTTGGCAAGGCCAAGGATTGGCTCTTGGGAAATTTCTAGGAATTCAAGGCGAAGACGAGAGCCCCGATGACGGGGCCGGATCTTGGGACTCAACGGTAAGAAGTACGGCAACTGCAACTAGACGACGGAGGTTCATATGGCCATCGAGATGATCGAAGAATTCGACCAAGGCACGCAGATCAAGGTGATCGGTGTCGGGGGTGGTGGCGGCAATGCCGTCGAGCACATGATCACGCAGGGGGTGCAAGGTGTGGAGTTCATCTGCGCCAACACCGATGCGCAGGCGTTGAACCGCAGCGCGGCAGCGGCATTGGTGCAGTTGGGCACCACGGGTCTCGGCGCGGGCTCCAAGCCTGACGTCGGCCGCAGTGCGGCGGAAGAAGCGGTCGACCGCATCCGCCAGGCGATCGACGGCGCGCACATGCTGTTCATCACCGCCGGCATGGGCGGCGGCACCGGCACCGGCGCGGCGCCGGTGATCGCGCGGGTGGCCAAGGAGATGGGCATCCTGACGGTGGGTGTGGTGACCAAGCCCTTCGATTTCGAAGGCGGCCGCCGCAGCAAGCAGGCCGATGCCGGCGTGGCCGAGCTCGAAGCCAACGTCGACTCGCTGATCGTGGTGCTGAACGAGAAGCTGCTCGAAGTGCTGGGCGACGACGTCACGCAGGACCAAGCCTTCGCGCACGCCAACGACGTGCTGAAGAACGCCGTGGGCGGCATCAGCGACATCATCCACATCCCGGGCCTGGTCAACGTCGACTTCGAAGACGTCAAGACCGTGATGAGCGAGCCCGGCAAGGCGATGATGGGCACCGCGATGGCCGGCGGCCCGGACCGCGCCCACAAGGCGGCCGAAGCGGCGGTGGCTTGCCCGCTGCTCGAAGGCATCGACCTGTCCGGCGCGCGTGGCGTGCTGGTGCTGATCGCCGCCGCGCGCTCGACCTTCAAACTGGCCGAGAGCAAGAACGCGATGAACACCATCCGCCGCTACGCCGCGGAAGATGCGCACGTGATCTACGGCACCGCCTACGACGACAGCCTGGGCGACCAGCTGCGCGTCACGGTGATCGCCACCGGCCTGTCGTCGATCCGCCGCGCGCAAGCGCCGCTGACGGTGATCCAGACCCAGCCGCAGCTGCGCACCGGCACCGACAACCTGCCGCTGCTGAACAACCCGGTCGGCCAGGGTGCCCCGGTCGGCGCTGCGACCTTGTCGACGCCGACCTCGATGTCGCAGCAGGACTACAGCCAGCTCGCCACGCCCAGCGTGTGGCGCACCGGCCGTACCCAGGCCGCGGCGAAGGTCGAGGCGCTGAGCAGCAACGGGATGGACGAGATCGAGATCCCGGCGTTCCTGCGCAAGCAGGCGGATTGACTGTTAGCCCCCACGGCCCCTCCGGGGGCCTGCCCCCCGAGGGGGCTCGCGCAGCGGACCGGCGGAGCCGGATCCGCGCACGCCACTTGAAACGAAGCGGGGCCACCCGGTAGGGTGACCCCGTTTCGTGCTGCTGCGTGCGTTGGCTCGGTCAGTGCTTCGACGGCCCAGGTTCATTTCGTGATTCCCTGTCCTCAAGGAGTTCGTGATGACTATGTCCCCTGCGGTTCAAGACACGTTGTCGCTGGTCGGGCGAGCCCTGCTGGCGTTGCTGTTCATCCCGGCTGGTTTCAGCAAGATCATCGGGTTTGCCGGCGTCGTGGGCTACATCGCGTCCAAGGGCGTGCCGATGCCGGAGGTCTGCGCGGCACTGGCGATCGCAGCCGAGCTGGGGCTCGGCTTGTTGTTGCTGGCAGGGTGGCAGGCGCGCTGGGCGGCGCTCGGGCTGGCCCTGTTCGTCTTCGTCATCACGCCCATCTTCCATGCGTTCTGGGCGGTGCCGCCGGAGCAGCAGATGATGCAGCAACAGGCCTTCTTCAAGAACCTGGCTGCTGCAGGCGGGTTGCTGGTGGCAGCGGCCTTCGGCCCGGGGCGCTTCAGCATCGACGGGCGGCGCACCTAGCTGCCGGGGCGCTGATTCGTCAGCGTGGCCTCGAATTTGCTCAAAGCGGCCCGGAATTGGTGCAGGAGCAAGTCGAGATAGGTCAGGTCACCGATCAGGTCGGCTCTCTGGTCTTCGTCTTCAAGCGTGGCCAGCAGTTGCTCTGACGAACGGATCTTGGTTTGCAGGGCTTCGATGAGCTCGCTCATGTCCCTGTGTGTCAACTCCATCGAGTGCTTCATGCTCGCCCCGGACTCATTTGATCCTGCTGTAGCACAGGCTACTTCACCCGTTGCTTCTCCAGCTTGCGCGCCAGCGTGCGCCGGTGCATGCCGAGCCGGCGCGCGGTTTCGGAGATGTTGAAGCCTGTCTCGGCCAGCATCTCGTGGATGCGCTCCCATTCGAGTGTCTTGATCGAGGTCGTGCGCTCCGTCAGCTCGACCTCGGCGTCGCCCTGTTCGCGCGCGAAGGCGGCTTCGATGTCGTCGGTGTTGGCCGGCTTGGCCAGGTAGTGGCGCGCGCCGAGCTTGATCGCCTCGACCGCGGTGGCGATGCTGGCGTAGCCGGTCAGCACGACGATCATCATCTGTTCGTCGTGGGCGTGCAGGTGCTGCACGCAGGCCAGGCCCGAGCTGCCGCCGGCGAGTTTCAGGTCGACCACGGCGTAGCCCGGCCGGTGCTGCTGCAGCAAGGCTTTCACGCCTTCCAGGTCGGCCGCTCGCAGCACTTGGTAGCCTCGGCGCTCGAACGAGCGCGCCAGCGTGCGCGCGAAGGCGTCGTCGTCTTCGACGATCAGCAGTTGTCGTTCTTCATCCGTGTTCATTGGGTGTCCACTCGGCTGGCATCAAAGCACTCAGCGGCAGGCTGATGGTGACCTCGGCACCGCCTTCGGCGCGGTTGCGCGCGGTGATGTGGCCGCCCAGCATGCGCGCCACGTTGACCGACAGGAACAGCCCCATGCCGCTGCCGGGGCGGTCTTTGCTGGACTGGTAGGGCTTGCCGAAGAACTCGAGCATCGGGGCGGCGAAGCCGGGCCCCTGGTCCTGCACCTTCAGCACCAGCGTGTCGTCGTTGCAGCCAACGTCCAGCCGCAGCGGCCGCGAGGGGGCCGCGTCGAGCGCGTTGTCGAGCACGTTGTCGATCATCTGCTTCAGCGCTACGTCGGAGATCAGCGGCACGTCGGGCACGCCGTCGCGCTGGTAGTCGAGCTGGTTGCCGGGCCGGGTGCTGCGCCAATGCTGCACCAGATCGTCGAGAAAGGCGTGCAGCGTGGTTTCCATCGGCGCCTCGCCGCGGGTGCGGCCGGCCGACATCAGGATGCCGCTGACGATGGTCTTGCAGCGCTGGAGCTGCACCTGCATCTCTTCGATCTCTTCGCGCAGCTCCGGCTCGCCGGCGAACGGCGCCATGCGGGCCCAGTCGCCCAGGATCACCGACAGCGTGGCCAGCGGCGTGCCCAGCTCGTGCGCCGCGCCGGTGGCCAGCAGGCCCATGCGCACGATGTGCTCTTCTTCGGCGGCGCGCTGGCGCAGTGCGGCCAGGCTGGCGTCGCGCTGGCGCAGGTTGCGGCTGATGCGGCCGATGAAGATGACCAGCAGCGAGGCCGTCAACAAAAAGCACAACAGCAGCCCGGCGATGTACTGCGGCGACAGCACCGCATGCGGCAGGTGCGGCACCGGCAGCGGCCGGTGCCAGCGGGTCAGCACCACGAAGCCGAGGCTGGCGGCGGCGACCACGGCCCAGATGTAGCGCGGGCGCAGCAGCACCGAGCCGACGGCCACCTGCAGCAGGTACAGGTAGATGAAGGGGTTGGTGATGCCACCGGCATAGAACAACTGGCCGGTCAGCACGCCCACGTCGACCAGCAGGCCGGCGAACAGCTCGCCGTTGCCGACCGGCAGCGACAGGCGGCTGCGCAGGTGGCTGGCGACGTTGAACAAGGCCAGCGCCGCCAGCAAGGTGAGCATCTTGACCAGCGGCAGGTCGACGCCGAGCAGGAAGTCGACCGTCAGGATCGTCAGCAACTGGCCGGCCACGGCCAGCCAGCGCAGCTGGATCAGCTGCAGCAGGTTCTTGCGGCCGGCCAGGCGCTCAGGCGCATTCCCCACTTCGCCGAGTGGCGGCTGACCGGGCGCGTCAGTGTCGGGCAGGGGCAAGACCAGTGGCTCCAGCTGGGCGTCCTGAGTCAGCAATACGTACCATTGAGATTCGTCCAGATGGTGATGATCGTGTGCCCGGGCGGCAGGGCAGATACCCAGCGTATCTGCCCTGCCGCCCGGGCACGCGAGGGCGCCATCTGGACGAACCCCTTCGGGGCGGGTCGAAATGGGGCGCTCGCAGCGTCGCAAAGCTGGGCTGATACGTTGAGTATCAGCCCAGCTCCCCGTCTCGCGATCATCCCCATTGCGACCCGTCCAATGGCACGTATTGCTGACTCAGGACGCCAAACGCCTCAGGCGCCGCTCATCGAGCACGAGGTACCCGAAGGCGCACGCCGCCATCGCCGCGAGCGCGAACCAGGTGGCCGCGTAGACGCGGTGATTGTTGCTGAAGTGGACGACCGTCAGGCCGGCGCGTGGCCAGCCATGGGTGACCGGGTGGGGGGCGGACTCGTCGACGAAGTAGGGCGCCACGGCCGGGCCCAGGCCCTGGGCCGCGGCGAGTGCCGGCACGTCGCGCGAATACCAGCGACCGTGGGCGATGTCGTTGTCGCGCAGGAAGCCGCCGCCGGGCTCCGAGAAGCGCAGCAGGCCAGTGATGGTCTGCTCACCTTGCGGCGCGGTGGGGTCGTGCAGCACCTGCTCGCGCGAGTCGAGCGGCACGAAGCCGCGGTTGACCAGCACCCAGTGGCCGTCGTCGCTGTGCAGTGGCGCCAGCAGCCAGTAGCCGGCGCCCAGCTCGGTGGTTGCGGCCACCAGCAGGCTCTTGTCGTGCGCGAACTGGCCGTGCACGGTGACGCGGCGGTATTCGTCGGCGTCACGGGTTAGCGTTGCCCAGGTCGCCGGCCCGGGCGCCGGCGCGGGCTTGGCATGACGGTGCTGCTCGACGCGCGCGATCAGGCCTTCTTTCCAGGCCAGCCGATGCACCTGCCACACGCCCAGGGCCACGAAGCCGGCGAACACCAGCACCAGCGCCAGCAGCCACGCCGCCAGGCGGCGCGCACTGCGCGGGGCGCGGCGGCCATGCACAGCTGTTGGGGCGGCCGCGGTGCCGCGACCCGGCCCTTCAGGCCCTTCCGAGAGGGAATGAGCCCCTTCGGGCGGCCGTGCGGGGCTCATCCTCAGGGCATGTTGCGCATCAGCTGTGGGTCAGCCGTCGGCATCATGTTGGTGTTCAGGTGGTACATGACCCAGATCGAGCCGGCCAGCATGATGATCACCAGCGCGGCGGTGAAGGTCAGCGCCAGCAGCGACCAGCCGCCTTCGACCTTCGCGTTCAGGTGCAGGAAGTAGATCATGTGCACGACCATCTGCACCGCGGCGAAGCCGAGGATCACGAAAGCCGTGACCTTGGGCGACGACATCACCTTGCCCATCACGAGCCAGAACGGGATCGCCGTCAGCACCACCGACAGCAGGAACCCGACCAGGTAGCCCTCGACGGTGGCGTGGTAGCCGCCGTCGTCGTCGTGGTGATGGTCGCCGTGATGTTCGTCGTGGTGGTCGTGCGACGCTGCGTGTTCGTTGCTCATTGCAGGGCCCCCATCAAGTACACGAAGGTGAAGACGCCGATCCAGACGACGTCCAGGAAGTGCCAGAACATCGACAGGCACATCAGCCGGCGCTTGTTCTCGGGCGTGAGCCCCCGCTGGTGCACCTGCACCATCAGCGTCACCAGCCAGATCGTGCCGAAGGTGACGTGCAGGCCGTGGGTGCCGACGAGCGTGAAGAACGACGACAGGAAGGCGCTGCGCCACGGCCCGGCACCTTCGTGGATCAGGTGGGCGAACTCGGTCACTTCGAGCGTCAGGAAGCCCAGGCCGAACAGGCCGGTGATGGCCAGCCAGATCAGCACGCCGGTCTTGCGCTTGTGCTGCATCGCGATCATCGCGAAGCCGTAGGTGATCGACGAGAACAGCAGCAGCGCGGTGTTGGTCGCGACGATCGGCAGGTCGAACAGGTCGGCACCCGACGGGCCGGCGGCGTAGTTGCGGCCCAGCACGGCGTAGACGGCGAACAGCACCGCGAACACCAGGCAGTCGCTCATCAGGTAGAGCCAGAAGCCCAGCAGCGTGCCCTGCTGCGGGTGGTGGTCGCCGTTGTCGTAGAAGACCGGCGCGGCGGCCGGGGAGAGGGTGGTTGCGCTCATGGATGGATGCCTCAGGCCGCGGCGGCCAGCGCCGAGGTGCGGGCCTCTTCGCTGCGCGTCACCGCGTCCGCGGGGATGTGGAAGTCGCGCTGGTAGTTGAAGGTGTGCACGATCGCCGAGCCGACGGTGGCAATGAAGGCCAGCGCCGCCGGCAGCCACATGTGCCAGATCAGCGCGAAGCCGCAGGCAGTGGCGAGCATCGCGATCACGAAGCCGGCCGCCGTGTTCTTGGGCATGTGGATCGGCTTGAAGCCGCTGGTCGGGCGCTGGTGGCCGCGCTGCTTCATGTCGTGCCACGCGTCCTGCTCATGCACCACCGGCGTGAAGGCGAAGTTGTAGTCGGGCGGCGGCGAGGCGGTCGACCATTCGAGCGTGCGCGCGCCCCAGGGGTCACCGGTCACGTCGCGCAGTTGCTCGCGCTTGAGGTAGCTGACCACCAGCTGGATCAGGAACGAGGCGATGCCGAAGGCGATCAGCACGGCGCCGAGCGCGGCGATCTGGAACCAGATCTGCAGCGACGGGTCGTCGAAGTGGCTCATGCGGCGCGTGATGCCCATCAGGCCCAGCACGTACAGCGGCGTGAAGGCGACCCAGAAGCCGACGAACCAGAACCAGAACGAGCACTTGCCCCAGAACGCGTCGAGCTTGTAGCCGAAGGCCTTGGGGAACCAGTAGTTGATGCCGGCGAAGATGCCGAACACCACGCCGCCGATGATCACGTTGTGGAAGTGCGCGATCAGGAACAGGCTGTTGTGCAGCACGAAGTCGGCCGCCGGCACGGCCAGCAGCACACCGGTCATGCCACCGATCACGAAGGTGATCATGAAGCCGATGGTCCACAGCATCGGCACTTCGAAGCTGATGCGGCCGCGGTACATGGTGAACAGCCAGTTGAAGATCTTCGCCCCGGTCGGGATCGAGATGATCATCGTCGTGATGCCGAAGAACGAGTTGACGCTGGCGCCCGAGCCCATCGTGAAGAAGTGGTGCAGCCACACCAGGTACGACAGGATCGTGATCACGACGGTCGCGTAGACCATCGACGCGTAGCCGAACAGGCGCTTGCGGCTGAAGGTGGACACCACTTCCGAAAAGATGCCGAACACCGGCAGCACCAGGATGTAGACCTCGGGGTGGCCCCAGATCCAGATCAGGTTCACATACAACATGGCGTTGCCGCCGAGGTCGTTCGTGAAGAACGCGGTGCCGAGGTAGCGGTCAGCGGTGAGCAGCGCGAGTGCGGCGGCCAGCACCGGGAAGGTCGCGACGATCAGCACGTTGGTGCACAGCGAGGTCCAGGTGAAGACCGGCATCTTCATCATCGTCATGCCCGGGGCGCGCATCTTGATGATGGTGGCGATCAGGTTGATGCCTGACAGCGTGGTGCCTATGCCCGCCACCTGCAACGACCAGAGGTAGTAGTCGACCCCGACATCCGGGCTCTGCAGCAGGCCCGACAGCGGCGGGTAGGCCAGCCAGCCGGTGCGTGCGAACTCGCCGACGAACAGCGAGATCATCACCAGCACCGCGCCGCCGGCGGTCATCCAGAAGCTGAAGTTGTTCAGGAACGGGAACGCCACGTCGCGCGCGCCGATCTGCAGCGGCACCACGTAGTTCA